>CAJTPP010000001.1:0-8356 GCA_910578235.1 uncultured Clostridia bacterium
CTCTTTAATCATACCTTTTCCTGTGACATGATTTGGCAGACATGCGAACGGCTGAACACAAGCAATATTAGGAACCCCCGAATTGATAAGCTCAATCATTTCGCCTGTCAGGAACCATCCTTCACCGGTGCAGTGTCCAAGCTGTAATACGCTCTTTGCGCCTTCAGCAATATCAGCTATATGTTTTGGTGAACGCATGCAAAATTTAGGGTTATTTTCCATTACCTTTGCCATATGTTTTCTGTAGCTTTCAATTCCCCATATAGCAAGATTGCACAGAGCCGCTGTAGAACGTTTTGAACCGAGGTTATCACGTTTAAAGTTGTTGTTATACAGACAGTATAGCATAAAATCCGCCAAACCGGGCATGACAGCTTCGCCGCCCTCAGCTTCAATAACGTCAATAATATTATTGTTGGCATCAGGATGAAATTTGACAAGAATTTCACCTACAACACCGACTTTAGGCTTGACAATTGTTTCGTCAATTTCAATTGCGTCAAAATCTGCTATTATTTCATTTATTATTTTTTTAAGTTTGAGATTTTTTCGGTTATTACGAACTATATCTTTGTATAAACGATTTTGCCATTTGTCGTGCAGAGCATTGGTTTCACCCTTGTGTACTTCATATGGACGTATACGAAGTATTACGGCAAGCAGCAGATCTCCCCAGGTGCAGGCTTTAAGAAGACCGTCCACCAGTTTCGGAGTTATCGTAAAGCCGGGATTGCCCTCAAGTCCCGATACATTCAGCGAAATAACCGGCACATTGGGATATCCCGCTTCTTTAAGCGCTTTGCGTAAAAAAGCTATATAATTGGTCGCGCGGCACCCTCCGCCTGTCTGCGTTATCATAACAGAAGTATTGTTCGGATCACATTTGCCGCTTACAAACGCATTCACAAGTTGACCTGTCACCATGATTGACGGATAACAAGCGTCGTTATTTACACTCTTTAAACCTGCTTCAATATCTTCTGCAGTAGCGTGTTCAAGAACAAGCGCTCTATAGCCGTTTGCTCGAAGAACAGCCTCAAACATACCGAAGTGAGTAGGAGACATTTGCGGAAAAATAATTGTATGTATGGCTTTTTCTTCCTTTGTAAATTTTACTCTTGTTATTGTATAATCTTCAATTTTATGAGGGACGAAGTCATTTGTATCCCTCTCTTTGACGGCCGCTTTGAGTGAGCGCACACGTATACGTGCTGTGCCAAGATTTGATACCTCATCTATTTTTAAAGTGGTATAAATTTTTTCGTGCGACTGGATAATTTCCTGCACCTGATCGGTAGTTACCGCGTCAAGACCGCATCCGAACGAATTAAGCTGTATAAGCTCAAGACGGGGATTTTTGATAACCTGAGCTGCTGACTCATACAGTCTTGTATGATATGCCCATTGGTCTACAACTCTTATATCCCGCTCAAGATGACCAAGATGTGCGATGCTGTCCTCTGTAAGTACCGCAAAGCCGAGAGAAGTAATCATATCGGGAATACCATGATTAATTTCGGGATCAATATGATATGGCCGACCGGCAAGGACAATAGCCCGTTCATCATGCTCGTCAAGCCATTTAAGAGTTTCTTCTCCTTTGGAGCGTATATCCTGCTTATAGTTCTGTAATTCCGCAAATGCTTTGTCAGAGGCAGTATCTATTTCGGATTTGGTGAAGCCGTATTCTTTCATTGCTTTCATCATTTGTCTTTTGAAAGACGGCTTGTCGGCAAGATTTATAAACGGATACATAAATTTGATATCGTTTTGACGCACAATGTCCATATTGTTATAAATAACCTCGGGATATGACGTTACCATAGGACAGTTAAAGTGATTGCCCGCCTTTGAGTATTCTATCTGCTCATATGGAATACAAGGGTAGAATATTGTTTTTATGCCCTTGTCAATGAGATCCTGAATATGACCGTGTACCAGTTTTGCCGGATAGCATGCGCTTTCGCTTGGAATTGAGTCAATACCTTTCTCATAAAGCTGATGAGTGCTTCGTCCAGATATACGGACAGAAAAACCAAGCTCAGTGAAGAAAGTAAACCATAGGGGATAGTTTTCGTATATATTCAATACCCGGGGAATGCCTATAATACCATTTGACGCGTTTTCTTCTTTAAGCGGTTTATAGGCAAACGCGCGTTTATATTTATAATCAAATAGATTTGGCATTTGTTTTTTTGTTTGTTCGAGTCCCGCGCCGCGTTCGCAGCGGTTGCCTGATACAAATTGGCTACCGTCAGAAAATTTTGTTATAGTAAGCTGACAATGATTGTTACACTTTTGACAGCGTGTAAGTGAGGTGTCAAAGGTGAAGTTGTCAAGCTCGTCATTGCGTATAATATCACATTCGCCACCGTTCCAGCGTTCTTTTGCTATAATTGCGCTGCCGAATGCTCCCATTATGCCCGCAATATCAGGACGTATAACATTTTTGCCCGTCAGCAGCTCGAAACAGCGTAAAATAGCATTATTATTAAAGGTACCTCCCTGCACAACTATATTTTCGCCCATTTGTTCAGGGTCACGCAGCTTTATAACCTTATACAGCGCGTTTCGAACGACAGAATAGGAAAGACCTGCGCTTATATCTCCAACGGTAGCGCCCTCTTTCTGAGCCTGTTTTACGCGTGAATTCATAAACACGGTACAGCGTGTGCCGAGATCTACAGGATTTGCGGCGGCAAGAGCTTCTTTCGAGAAAGAAATTGTATCAAGACCAAGACTTTCTGCAAATGTCTGGATAAATGAGCCGCAGCCTGACGAGCAGGCCTCGTTGAGCATAATGCTGTCAATAACACCGTTTTTAATCTTCATACACTTCATGTCCTGACCACCAATGTCAATAATGAAATCAACGCCGGGGGAGAAGTGATTAGCAGCCTTGTAATGAGCTATAGTTTCAATTTCACCCTCGTCAATTCGGAACGCGGTCTTTAACAGCAGTTCTCCGTAGCCCGTTGTGCAGGCGTTGGCTATGTAAGCTTTTTTCGGAAGCAGTGAGTACAGCTCGCGGAGAATATTAATTCCGCACTGTATAGGACTGCCTTCGTTTTTTCCGTAATAGCTGTAAAGAATATCTCCGTCCTCATTTATAAGGGCGGCTTTAATCGTTGTCGATCCTACATCAAGCCCCAGAAAAACAGGGCCGTTTGCGGTAGAAATATCTTTTCTTTTAGCGGTATCTTTGTTGTGACGATTGAAAAATTCCGTTTTCTCTTCATCAGTCTCAAACAATGTGCGCATGCGTGTGATTTCCGCGTCGACAGTTTTTGCTTCAGACAGATTTTTTATTAAAGTATCTATATTTGTCGGCTGTTCATTATCGTGCATAAGCGCCGCGCCTATTGCGACAAACAGCTGTGCGTTATCTGGTGTTGTGAATGATTTTGCGTTGTCTTTGAGTGTTTCCTCAAATTGTCGTCTGAGCTGAGGCAGAAAGTGAAGCGGACCGCCGAGAAAAGCAATATTGCCCCTTATAGGACGCCCCTGCGCAAGACCGCTTATTGTCTGAGTGACAACAGCCTGTAATATGGAGGCGGCGATATCCTCTTTTGCCGCGCCCTCGTTAAGAAGAGGCTGGACATCTGATTTTGCGAATACACCGCAGCGTGCGGCAATAGGGTAGATAACTGTATGCTTTTCCGCAAGCGAATTAAGACCATCCGCATCTGTTTTTAGAAGAATGGACATCTGGTCTATAAAAGAGCCTGTGCCTCCGGCGCAGGTACCGTTCATGCGCTGCTCAAGACCGCCTGACAGGTAAAGGATCTTTGCGTCCTCGCCGCCAAGCTCGATAACAACGTCTGTTTCAGGCATAAAGACTTTGATTGCGGTCTTGTTGGCAATAACCTCCTGTACAAACGGAAGAGAAAGCATTTTTGAAAGAAGAAGTCCGCCGGAACCTGTTATAACAACCGTAAAATCTTCATTTTGAATAACGTCACGCACTTCGTTAAAAAGTCCCTTCACGGTACTTTTTATATCTGAAAAATGACGTCTGTATTCTGCGAATAAGGTAGTATTATTTTCGTCAAGAACAACAACCTTAACAGTTGTCGAACCTACGTCAATACCCATATGTAGTCTGCTCATTGATGTAACCCCCTTACATATAGTAGAGCATAATAAAAATCCATATTATCATTATATATATTTATCTTCAAATAGTCAAGTAGAAAAAGCGGTAATAAAAAGCTATAAAACATCATATTTTTTGTGAAAAAAATCATACATTACAATATATGTAAATAATATTGATTTTGATAAAAATTTTTGTAAAACGATGTTGATAAGTTTTTATTGGAAATGCCCGGTATATATTTTGTATCACCGTGACTTTACTATTTTTGAAAACGCTTTTTTGTCTTTACAAATTATAAATAATATGTTAATATATACATGCCACATAATTTGATAATTTGAAATACGGATGGGAATGATTTTTGTATAAAAATGTATTCTCTGTTTTTCCCGTTCGTATTTTCAGGAAAATTGTGTGGCGCAATATTGCGGAGTAATGCATTTTTGGTGCATTACTGTGGTTTGGTAATGCACTTTTTTGTATTATTGCAGTTTGTTTTAAGGGGAGGGGATAAAATGAAAAGTATAAAAAATAATTTTTATATGCTGAGGCTCATATGGAAAGCATGTCCGATGGGAGTTATATGTGAAATGCTTCACTGGTTGCTGAACAGGATGGGAGAATTGTTTTACTCTGTATTTCTGCTGAGATTTATTGTAAAAGCTATAGAAAACGAAGTGGAATTTCCCAAAGTCATAGTGCTTTTGTGTTTACTTCTGGTGTATGGGATTTTAACGGGAGTTTTTACTTCGTGGTATTGGAACTGGTACAGACGTAAAGTAAAGCTTAAAATAGATGAAATGCTGCTTAAAAGAATGTATGAAAAGGCGGTTGAGTGTGATTTAAGCTGTTATGAAAATCCTGACTTTTACGACAAATACACGCGCGCCAACTCGGAGATTTTGCAAAGGGGAATGAAAATTCTTGAAGAATGCGGGCGCATATTCAGCACGGTAGTATCGGCTGTAATCAGTATAGTAATAATTGCCGTATGGGAACCGATTGTAATACCTATAGTTATAATATGCGCGCTATGTTCGCTTTTTATTGACAAAAAGCGTTCAAAGATGAAATATGATTGTATGGTTGAGACTACACCTCAGACAAGAGCGCAGGATTATGTCAAAAGAACGGTATATTTACAGGACTATGCAAAGGAACTGCGTCTTGGCAGAATGTTCTTCCCGCTGTTAAAACACTTTGACGACTCTGTAAAAGAGACGCTTGAAACGACGCGTCATTATTACGGAATGGCGGCTCGTCTGAGAGTTCTGCGTGAATTGTTTATGAGTTTCGGAACATATCTTGTAGCACAGGGGATTATAATATTCAGATATATTGAACAGCGCGCGTATAATCTCAGTGATGTTGTTACAATTATGAATGCCGCAACCGTATTGCAATCAAATATTTATTCTATATCATGGAATATGTCATATTTTATAGAACATGGGTTATATGTTGAAAATTTAAAAACCTTTTTTGAGTACAAGCCTAAAATAACAGAAAACGAAAATGGACTTATACCGAAAAATACACAGCATCGGTTAACACTTAAAAATGTGTCATTTATATATGAGGGACAAACAAAGCCTACGCTTAAAAACATAAATCTTGATATACCCGAGGGACAGAAGGTGGCTTTTGTAGGACATAACGGAGCTGGTAAATCTACGCTTGTAAAACTTATCATGCGTCTTTATGATGTTACGGAGGGAGAAATACTGCTTGACGGCGTTAATATAAAGGATTACAAGCTGTCCTCTTATCGCCATAGCTTCGGAACTATATTTCAGGATTTCAAGATTTTTGCGGCGGATATAGAGGAAAATGTTTTGCTGCATCCTGTTAAGGATGATCATGATTTAAAAATTGCGTATAACGCCGTAAGCGCAAGCGGACTTATGGACAAGGTTAATACTCTTGACCGCGGTATGAAAACACAGCTTACAAGAGAGTTTGACGATGCCGGAACGATGCTTTCCGGAGGAGAGTTTCAGAAAATAGCCGTAGCCCGGGTATTTGCGAAGCAATCATCTATCGCTATATTGGATGAGCCGTCAAGCGCGCTTGATCCGATAAGCGAATATGAAATGTTTGACAATATGATGAAAGCGTGCGCGGATAAAACTGTAATGTTTATTTCTCATAGGCTTTCGTCAGCCGTCAATGCTGATATTATATATCTTCTTGAAAATGGTGAAATAATTGAGCATGGCACGCATGCGGAACTAATGGCTGAAAACGGAAAATATGCTGATATGTTTAATATGCAGGCAAAACAATATAAAGAAAGCGGGGGTCGGGAATGATGAAAAAATTTATACATATTATTTCAAATCATTTGCTTATGGTGAAATATTTTCTAAGATTTGCGCCCGTGTATTTTATTGTGAATTTTTTGTTTTGTATATATGTGTCATTTATAGATATGTTGACAGGCGCGTATTCAGTAAAGTACATATTTAACGGTCTTTCCGAAGGCAAATCTTTTAAGGAGCTTTTCCTGTTCCTCGGCTTTGTGAGTCTGGCGATGATTGTGCGTCATATTTTAGGCGCGGTAAGCGCGGAATATCTGTCTGCAACAGCTTGGGTAAAGCTTAAGGCTGGAATGAAAAAGCTTGTGTTTGAGCAGGCGAGAAAAATGGATTTGGTATATTATGAAACACCGAAATTTTATACTGATTTTGTATGGGCTGCGGCGCAGTCTGATGAAAAAATGGGAGAGATGTACAATTCGTGGTGCGTATTTGTCGCGAGATTGTCCGATCTGATATTTTTCGGCGGATTTATGCTTGCCAATGATGTTGTTCTTATGTTGTTTGCCGCGGTGATGATTGTAATAAGATTTGGGTTAAATTCAATAATAGTAAAGCTGAGATATAAAATGCACATTGAGGCAAAACCTCATGAGCGTGAGCGCGATTATATTACGAGGGTGTTCTATCTTGCGGAGTATGCAAAGGAAATACGTCTCAGTAATATGCATAAGACACTGTTTAAACGTCTTAAAGACACAATGGACCGAATATGGGAAATCAATGACAAGACAGGTAAAAAAATAACTGTTCTTTGGACTGTAGCAGCGCTTTCGACAGAAGGTTTTCTTGACTTTTTTATTTATTTGTATCTGTGTTTTAAAACGCTTGTCACAAAGACTCTTAAATTCGGAGGACTCGCCTCTCTTACAGGCGCGGTCTGGAATTTTGCGTACCGCGCGGGTGAATTTATAAATGTTTTAACAGATATGGGAGAACAAAGTCTGTATGTGGATAATTTCAGAGCGTTTCTCGCTTATAAACCGGAAATTGAGTGTCAGGATGGCATGGACGCTCCTGATAAACCCTCGGTTATTTCAATGAAAAATGTATCTTTTAAATATGAGGGTACTGATAAATACAGTCTTAAAAACATTAATCTGGATATAAAGCCGTACGAGAAAATAGCTATAGTAGGTTATAATGGAGCGGGTAAATCCACGCTTGTAAAGCTTATTATGCGTCTTTATGATGTAACGGAAGGCAAAATAAGTATGAATGGCATTAATATAAGAAAATATTCTACAGACAGCTATAGAAGTGTGTTTGGATCAGTGTTTCAGGATTATAAAGTATTTGCCGGAACCGTGGCTGAAAATGTTGAGATGAATTTTATAAACGACAGCAGACGCAAAGACATAGTTAAGGCTCTTCAGCAAAGCGGTTTTGAAGATAAGCTTGCAAAACTGGGAAAGGGAATTGATACGCCTCTTACGCGTGAATTTTCGGAGGAAGGAATAAATCTTTCCGGAGGAGAGGAGCAGAAAATAGCTATTGCCCGTATTTTTGCCAAGAAATGCTCATGCGTTATACTTGACGAACCGTCAAGCGCTCTTGATCCGATAAGCGAGTATAAGCTTAATCAGACCATGCTTATGCTGTCGGAACATAAGACAGTTATATTTATATCGCACAGGCTGTCGACAACCTGTATGGCGGACAGAATAATCATGCTTGAAAACGGAGAGATAATTGAGCAGGGAACACATGATGAGCTTATGAGTATGAACGGTAAATATGCGGAAATGTTTAATAAACAGGCTGAGAAATATCGTGTGGCATAAGAGGTGTAATTTAATTATGCCTGAAGATTAAAACAGTGACGGCTATGTCCGTCACTGTTTTAATATATAATTTTTTGTATACAGTCAAGGATCAAGATGGTGAATATCCCGGGGGAACAGGCTTGCCTGGCGTATGTTGTCAAGCCCGAGCAACT
>CAJTPP010000001.1:8371-11819 GCA_910578235.1 uncultured Clostridia bacterium
ATACGCTCAAGACCTATTCCGAGACCGCCGTGCGGAGGCATGCCGTATTTGTGGATGTCAGTATAGACTCCAAGCTCGGAAGGATCAATATTATACCTCTTTAATTTGGCAAGCTGCTCCGCATAATCATGAATTCTCTGGCCGCCTGTTGTGATTTCAAGGCCTCGGAAAATCAGATCAAAGCTTTCCGCAAGCTTAGGATCATCTTTGGAGTCCATGGCGTAAAACGGACGTTTAAGTCCGGGGAATTTTTCGACAAATATAAATTCACTGTTAAAATGATTTTTCGCGTATTCGCAAAGTTTAACCTCGTCAGTGGGATCAAGGTCAAATTGGTTGTGTGATTTGCCAAGAATATCAAGAGCTTCAAAGAAAGTTACAGACGGAATATCGTTTATAACAGGCAGTTGGGCGTCAAGCAATTCAATTTCGTGCGAATAATTCTTTTCAAGATAATCGACCATATATTTGAGCATAGCGGTTTCCATGCTCATAACGTCATGCATATCATCAATAAAAGCCATTTCAAAATCGAGCCCGATATATTCGTTAAGATGACGGGTTGAGTTGTGTTTTTCAGCCCTGTATACCGGCGCAATTTCAAAAACTCTGTCAAAGAAAGCCACACAGGTTTGTTTGTAAAACTGCGGGCTTTGCGCGAGATACGCGTCTTTGTTAAAGTATTTCAGCTTAAATATGTTGGCGCCTCCTTCCGCGCCTGCCTCCACGATTTTTGGCGTGTGAATTTCAGTGAAATTTTGTGATAACATAAATTCCCTGAAAGCGGATACAACACCATCTGAGATTTTAAAAACAGCTTTCTGTTCAGGGTGGCGAAGCGCCACGCTTCTGTGAGTCATTGATGTTTCAACCGAGCATCCGAGTTTTTTTCCGGATACGTGCAAGGGGTATTCTTCAGCGGGAACTGAAAGTACGGTAAATGAGGAAAGCGTGATTTCATAGCCGTAATTGGCGCGGATTTCCTCCTTGACCGTTCCTGTGATTTTTATATACGCGCCTTCGCATAACTGCTCGAAAGAGCCTTCGCAATCAGAGCTTTTATAAACTGACTGTAGAATATAACGTCCGGTACGAAGTATTATAAAAGAGAAGCCGCTCATTTTTCGCAGCTTGTGTACGCATGCGCTGAAGGTTATAGAACCGCCCGCCGCGTTTTTCAGATCGTCAAGTGTGATTTCATTTATAAGCTGTGAACCGTCTATTGTCTGCATATTAATCCCTCCAAGAATTATTTTAATTTTTCAGTTAATAAATCCTTTGCCATTTGAGGATTTGCTCCTTTTCCGGCAAGCCTTATGACCTGTCCCATAAGAAATCCAAAAATTTTTTGATTACCGCTTTTATAGCTCTCAACGCTGTCTGTATTTTCTGAAATAACACGATTTATAATGTCTGTGAGTCTGGCAGTATTGTTATCCATAATAAAACCGTTATCTTTGGCGATAAACATAGGCTGGCCGCCATCGTCAAACATAATTTTCAAAATATCTTTTGCCGCGTTTTTTGAAATAATACCGTCTGTGGACATTTTGACAAGCTCAGCGAGTTCGGCGGGAGAAAACGGCAGATCAGAAATGTTTTTTTCCGAGTCGTTAAGATTGTGATTAAGTTCTACAAGCATAAAATTTGAAATTTGCTTGTAATCAGGATTTATTTTTACGGCGTCATCATAGAAATCCGAAAAATTTTTGTCCGAGATAATAAGTTTAGCGTCATCTTCAGGAAGTCCGTATTTTTTTGTATATCTTGCGAAACGATGCTGCGGCATTTCAGGCATTGAAGCATTTATGTCCGAAATATCCTCATCAGAAAGTATTACAGGAGGAATATCAGGCTCGGGGAAGTAGCGGTAATCGTGCGCTTCCTCCTTGCTTCTGAGGGCTTTTGTGTTACCGTGATTGTCATTATAGCGGCGTGTTTCCTGTACGACTGTGCCGCCGTTATCAAGAATTTCAGCCTGACGGTTAATTTCATATTCGATAGCGCGTCCTATAGCTTTTAGTGAATTGAGGTTTTTAAGCTCGGCTCTTGTGCCGAATGTCTCAGAACCTACAGGCATAATAGAGATATTTACGTCAACACGCATTGAACCCTGTTCCATACGCGCGTCACATACGCCCGCATATTTCAGTCTCAGCGCTATCTGCTCCACAAAATCCCATACTTCTTCAATACTGCGGAAGTCAGGTTCTGTGACTATTTCTATAAGAGGAACACCGCAGCGGTTGTAATCAGCCATAGAGATACCTTCGTAATCGTCATGTATTAGTTTTCCGGCGTCTTCCTCTATGTGAATACGGTTAATTTTTATATCTTTATCACCGCATACTGTTATATGACCGTCTGTGCAGATGGGAAACTCAAACTGCGTAATCTGATAAGCCTTTGGAAGATCAGGATAAAAGTAATTTTTTCTGTCAAACGCGCTGTAATTATTTATGGTGCAGTCTGTAGCCAAGCCAGCCTTAACGGCCAGCTTTACCGCTCCCGTGTTAAGAAGCGGAAGCGTTCCGGGCATACCTGAGCATCTCGGACATACGCGCGTATTTTCGCTGCCGCCGAATTCGTTTTTACAGGCGCAGAAAACTTTTGACTCAGTCAGTAATTCACAGTGAATTTCAAGACCTATTACAGGCTGGTATCTCATATAACCGCCTCCCTTCTTTCAAAATCATTTTCAAATCTGTCACACACGGCGATCAGCGTTTTCTCGTCAAAAGGCCTGCCGATAAGGCTTATGCCTATCGGCATATTATTTTTGTCATAACCGCAGGTGGTGGATATAGCCGGAAGTCCGGCAATATTGACTGTGACGGTATAGATATCGGCAAGATACATTTTAACAGGATCATTTTCCTGTTCTCCGATTTTATAAGCGGTGGTCGGAGCTGTTGGTGTAATTATCACATCGCATTGCTTGAAAATCTGCTCGTATTCTTTTATCAGCTGATTTCTTATACGCGTAGCGTTTTTATAGTACGCGTCGTAATATCCCGAGCACAGAGCGTAATTGCCGAGCATAATTCGGCGCTTAACCTCGTTTCCGAAACCCTCGCGCCTTGAATTTTTTATAAGCTCGTTATAGTCTTCGCCGAGGCCGCTTCTCAGACCGTATTTTATACCGTCAAAGCGTGACAGATTACTTGCCGCTTCCGCCGAAGAAATCAGATAATAAGCAGAGACAGCATATTCAAGGCTGGGAAGCGAGACGTCAATTATTTCGCAGCCGATAGATTTATAATATTCAATTACTTTAAAAATTTCTGCTTTAATATCACTGTTCAGACCGCTGCCAAAAAATTCTTTAGGAATACCTATTTTTAATTGGGTAATATCTGATCCTATGAGCGAAGTATAATTGCCGTCAGCTTTTTTGCTGGATGTCGCATCGTTTTTATCATAACCGTAAACGCAATCAAGAACATAG
>CAJTPP010000001.1:11839-13713 GCA_910578235.1 uncultured Clostridia bacterium
AATAACGCCGATCTGGTCAAGCGACGACGCAAATGCGATAAGCCCCCATCTTGATACAACCCCATAGGTGGGTTTGAGTCCCGTTACTCCGCAGAAAGAAGCCGGCTGGCGCACGCTTCCGCCTGTATCTGAGCCGAGCGCCGCGGCGCAAAGTCCGGCTGATACGCTGGCGGCCGCTCCGCCAGAAGAACCTCCCGTTACACGCTTTGTGTCATAAGGATTTTTAACTCCGCCGAAATACGAGGTTTGTGATGAACCTCCCATAGCAAATTCATCCATGTTTGTTTTTCCGATTATTACAGCGCCGCTGTTTTTCAGCTTTTGTACAGCAGTGGCATTGTAGGGGGGAATAAAATCTTCAAGCATGCGCGAGGCGCAGGTTGTTTTTATGCCCTCAGTACATATGTTATCTTTTACAGAGACCGGCAGTCCTGTCATAAAATCCGAATTCCCGCTGTCAATCATATTCTGGGCGTTTTGTGCTTCTTCCATGGCGCTTTCACGGCAGACTGTTATATAACTGTTCAGTATTTTATCTTTTTCTTCTATTTTGTCAAGATATTGTTTTGTAAGTTCAACCGCGCTGATTTCTTTTTTGTCAAGCATTTCTCTTAGTTTTTTTAATGCCATTATTGTCACTCCTTTTGTGATTAAACTACTTTTGGAACAACGAAGCTGTTGTTTTTGACATTTTTTGCGTTTGAAATGATTTTGTCAGCAGAAAATGACTCACTGTATTTGTCCGCGCGCAAATCTTTATAATCGACCGCGTCAAGAGCGTAAGCTTTTTTTGCAGCTTCGAAGCTGCAAACCTTATCCATAATTTCAATAATACTTGTCATGTCCGCAGTCATATCTTCAAGCTCGTCATCGGTAAAGCTAATTTTGGAAAGTTCGGCAAGATGTTTGGTTAAATCTGAATTAAACATAATAATCTCCTGTCTGAATGAATTTTCTGAATTTGTATGAAAAAGGACGCGGTATGACAAAATTACATAAAATGTAATCATGCCACACAACGTCCTTGCTGTATAGTTTAATATAATATATCATATTTTGAAAATGTTTGCAATAGGTAATTTGAAAAAATATAAAAATTTATTATAAAATCCTTTATGCAAACTGTAAAATTATTGCGCCGGAGCGGACGAAGGCGCTTCTGTCGCAGGCGGCATATATGTGCTTGAGTTTAGGGTGTCAGTGGAAATAAGCTCTCCGTTTGAATAGACATAGCGTGTTGAGCGCACTACAGTATTCGCGCCCGATTTTGATGTGGAATTGCTTATTTTAATTTCCCGAGGCGGATCCCATGCCGTGCCTATGATGTTTACTGTTATTGTAGAGCCGTTTGTGCCAGCCGAAATTTTAATCGGATAATCACTGCTGTTTTTGAATTTAAAGTCAACGCCTCCGTCAGATACTGTTGCGTCCTGACCGAGCGGAATATATCCTACAGTCAGCATATGGTTAAGCCTTTCAGCTATCTGCATATCTGCGTATAGAACAGCGGAATACAGGGTGCTACTGACCTGACATACTCCTCCTCCGATGCCGTCGACACTTTTGCCTGCTATATATTCTTTGGCTGTCAGGAATCCGTTTTCAATGGTTCTGTGGCCAACTGTATCGTTAAAAGAAAAAATTTCTCCGGGCGCGATAACCTTTCCGTTTATAAGATCTGCCGCGCGCGCTACATTTGTGCGTCTGTTCGAGGTTGAGCCTGAGTATGAGGTGGAATATGAGGAAAGCGTGGCATTAAACAGCTTTTCATTCAAAATATCCGATGTTATGTCAGGCATAGAAACATAGTATGGAATTTTTACCGGCTCGCAGCCTTCATATACATTAAGCAGAAGCGGGGGGGCCTCTTCTTT
>CAJTPP010000001.1:13773-27020 GCA_910578235.1 uncultured Clostridia bacterium
TATTGTCTATTTGATATTCGGCGTTGACAGGATCTTTGTATACAAGCGCATCAAACGCTTCAATAGTCATTTCATCTGGAGGGGCGGATAAATATGTTACATGTATACGGCTGAAATGCTCGCGTTTGAGAGAACTGATAATTTCTTCTCTTGCGTCTGAGGGATTGCCGTTGTAGCCCGTATGCCCCGAGTAAACCGTTACAAGTCCGTCATCACCGAATGCTACATAATGCTGTTTTCTTTCGCCGAGTATTATGTTGCCAAATTCATTGATTTTTTCATCCAGCTTTTCTGTATCCAATTGAGGCGCGGGCATAATTGTATGCTTTGTAAAAAGCAGTGATACCGCTCGAAAGCTGTTTATAAATAAATTATCTGTACGGCAGTAATCCATGGCTTTCTGAGCAGTTTCTTCGGGGATTGGCGTAAGCCCGATGTCGCTGCCGTGTATAATGTAAGACTGGTCTCCGTTTATCAAAGTTATATCGGTATTTTCAAACAAATAGGAAGAATTTATCGCGTCAAGAGCTTCCTGATATGTACAGCCGCTGACATCAAGCTGTTCAATAAAAACATTATTCATAATTCTGTCAGGCGATATACTGAAATACGCGTATGAAAACAGAAAAATCACTGATGGAATAAGCACAATTCCTGCTATTATAAGTGGTTTTTTTGCTTTGCGGAAAAAATTTGAAATATTTTTTTTGAAATTGCTCTTTTTTGTCTGTCTTTCTTTTTTCGCGTTTTCTGAATTTATCGGTTCAAAATCTTCAAATACTTCGTTAAACTGCTGTTCCGTCTGCTCTGTTCCGTCTGCTTCGGTATCAGGGACGATATTTGTTATACTTTCCGATGAATTGCATTCCTCGCTGTCGAATTCGAAATCTTCCTCACAGTCAAAGCTGAATTCTTCTGGATTACCATCGTCTTTTTGAGGCTTGTTATTGTCAGTCATAGCTATTTCCTTTCAGGTATTAAATATAAAATCGTTCAAATTCATCAAGATATTTGGAAAATTCTTTTAAAAACGTATAAAACTGTTTGTTTTTCGCCAGAAAGGTAAAGGTTTTTTTTACATTTTTTACAAAGGCAGGATCAAAATCTTCAATGCGAAATGCCTTAGCCATAGGGCATATACCTTTTCCTCTGGGATCAATTATAATATCTATTTTACCGTCCGCATTTATATGAGGCGTAAGAGGAAAAATTCTGCACGCAAGCGGCCGCTGATATCTGTCACAGCTGCCGCTGCACATAGCAATGGGCGTTTTATAGAACTTATTATTGTAAGAATAAGTAAAATCGGTTTGTTCAATTCTTATCCAGTCAGGATTAAGAAGCGAAAAAACCTCCTTTTCACCAGGGAAAAGAAACATTCCGCTGTCGTCACCCTTACAGCATGCCTTAGAGCAAAGCTGACCGCAGTCGACTTTTACCGGTGTAATTTCATCAAACAGTTTGTATAGTTGCAGATAAACATATGCGGTGTTCATAGTAAAATAACCTCAAATCCATTTATTCTTTACATATATGTATAATTCTATCACAAAAAAAATGTCAAAACAATAGTAAAATAATTTTTTTACGCAATTAATGATTTTTTTTTCGGCAGGTGAGAGCTTTTATTGATTTTGCATAAAATATTTGTGGAATAATAGAAATGTAATAATTATTTAATGTAAAAAGTCTGTTATTGATTTGACAAAAGTGCAGATATAGTAGTATAATTAATAAAATATAAGATAGAGCTTCTATATCTTGAAGCAAGGAAAGGTACGGTTACGATTTATGCCAAAAAAGAAACAGGAATACGGAAACGACAGCATAACGAGTCTTAAAGGCGCGGACAGAGTAAGAAAGCGTCCTGCTGTTATATTCGGCAGTGACGGACTTGAGGGCTGTGAGCATTCTTTTTTTGAAATATTGTCGAATTCGATAGACGAGGCGAGAGAGGGCTACGGTAATCTCATTGAGGTTACGCGTTTCGCCGACGGATCTATCGAGGTCAGAGACCACGGCCGCGGAGTGCCGCTGGATTATAACGAGGCTGAGCAGCGGTATAATTGGGAGCTTGTATACTGTGAACTGTATGCTGGCGGGAAATATGACAATAATAAGGGCGGAATGTATGAGTACAGTCTGGGACTTAACGGACTGGGAGCATGCGCAACGCAGTACAGCAGCGAGTATATGGATGTTACGGTTGTGCGTGATAAGACGTTGTATGAGCTGCATTTTGAAAAGGGTGAAAATATAGGCGGTTTGAAGAAGTCTGACACACGAAGCATACAGACGGGGACGGTGCAGAAATGGCGCCCCGATACAGAGGTGTTCACTGATATAAATATCACGCTTGAGTTTTTTCAGGATGTGCTGAATAAACAGGCAATGGTAAATGCGGGACTGAAATTTGTGCTGTACAACGAGACTGAAACAGGCATGGAAATGTTTGAGTATTATTATGAGAACGGCATTGTTGACTATGTAAAGGAAACGGTAGGAGAAGACAGCTTTACAACGGTTGAGACATGGGAAACAGAGCGGGAGGGGCGCGACAGAGCCGACAAGGAAGATTACCGTATGAAAATGCAGGTGGCGTTTTGTTTTTCAAACAAGGTTAATATGCTTGAATATTATCATAACTCAAGCTTCCTTGAGCATGGCGGTTCGCCCGATAAGGCTGTAAGAAACGCTTTTGTGTATGCAATAGACAGATACTTGAAGCAGAATGATAAGTATAACAAAAATGACTCTAAGATTACGTTTAACGATGTGGCGGACTGTCTCGCGCTTGTTATAAATTCATTTTCCACACAGACAAGCTATGAAAATCAGACCAAGAAGGCTATAAACAATAAGTTTATACAGGAAGCGATGACGGAGTTTCTGCGTCAGCAGCTTGAGGTATATTTTATAGAGAACAAGACAGACGCGGAAAAAATAGCCAATCAGGTGCTTGTAAACAAAAAAAGTCGTGAAAATGCTGAAAAGGCGAGAATTGACATAAAGAAAAAGCTTACGGGCACGATGGATATTACCAACAGGGTAGAGAAATTTGTTGACTGCCGGAGTAAGGATATAACTAAGCGTGAAGTCTACATTGTGGAGGGTGACTCGGCGCTCGGATCGTGTAAGCTGGCCAGGGATCCCATGTTTCAGGCAATTATGCCGATCAGAGGTAAGATTTTCAATTGTCTGAAAGCTGATTATCCGAGAATTTTTAAAAGTGATGTTATTGTTGATCTTGTAAAGGTACTCGGATGCGGCGTTGAAATAAAAACGTCTAACCATAGAGGCGTTGAAAGTTTTAATCTTGATAATCTGCGCTGGGATAAGGTTATTATATGTACTGATGCGGATGTGGACGGATATCATATACGCACGCTTGTACTTACTATGATTTACCGGCTTATGCCTACGCTTATTGAAAAAGGCAAGGTATATATTGCCGAGTCACCGCTTTATGAAATAGTGATCACAAAGACAAAACGCAGAGAGGAGACATTTTTCGCCTATACAGACAGTGAAAAGGAAGAAATACTTGCTAAGCTTGCGAAAGACGGACTTACTAAAGAGAATGATTCTGTTGATATAAAGCGCAGTAAGGGATTGGGTGAAAACCAGCCCGAAATGATGAGTCTCACGACGATGCATCCCGCAACAAGACGTCTTATCAGAGTAACTCCCGAGAACGCGGAAAAGACAGCAAAGATGTTTGATGTGCTTTTGGGTGACAATATTCAGGATAGAAAAGTGTATATAGCCGATAACGGAGCGGAATACATGGAGATGATTGATATATCATAATAAAATTTAGGAGAAGATTATGGCAAGAAATAAAAAAACAGTGGAAGAAGTAATCATTGAGGCTCCGATAGAGGAGGAGCCTATTACCGAAGCGATTGAAAAAAACTTTATGCCGTATGCAATGAGCGTTATTGTGTCAAGAGCTATTCCTGAGATTGACGGCTTGAAGCCGGCTCACAGAAAGCTTCTGTACACGATGTTTAAAATGGGACTTCTCGGCGGCAAAATGACCAAATCCGCCAATGTTGTCGGACAGACAATGAAGCTTAATCCCCACGGCGACAGCGCCATTTACGAAACAATGGTACGTCTTACAAGAGGCCATGAGTCATTACTGCATCCGCTTGTTGAGTCTAAGGGTAATTTCGGTAAGCAGTATTCAAGAGATATGGCTTATGCGGCCTCACGATATACAGAAGTGCGGCTGGAGCCTATATGTCAGGAGCTTTTCGGGGACATAAACAAAAATACTGTTGAGTTTGTTGATAACTATGACGGTGAAATGAAAGAGCCTACTCTATTACCCGTGGCATTTCCAAATATTCTTGTAAATCCCAATCAGGGTATAGCGGTAGGTATGGCAAGCAATATTTGCTCATTTAATCTTAGAGAAGTATGCGAGGCTACTATGGCCGTGCTGAAAAATGAAAACGCGGATGTTATAGAATATATGCCCGCGCCTGATTTTTCTATGGGCGCAGAGATTATTTATTCCGAGAGTGAGATGCGCAAGATTTATGAAACAGGCCGCGGAAGCTTTAAAATGCGCTCGAAGTATACTTATGATAAGAGCAGTAATTGTATTGAGATTACTGAAATTCCGTATTCGACAACTGCCGAGGTAATAATAGGAAAAATAATGGAGCTTGTAAAGGCTAATAAACTAAGGGAAATTTCAGACGCGCGTGACGAGACCGGCAAGGAGGGTTTTAAACTTGCTATTGATCTGAAACGGAGCGTAGATCCTGAGATGCTTATGTCAAAACTGTTTAAGCTTACGCCTTTGGAGGACAGCTTTAGCTGTAATTTTAATGTGCTCATAAACGCAAAACCGATGGTGCTTGGTGTCAGGAATATTATTAAGGAATGGATTGAATTCCGTATGGACTGTATTAAGCGCGGTATTAAGTATGACATTGAGAAAAAAAGCGAGAGACTGCATCTGCTTACGGGTCTCAAAAAAATATTACTTGATATAGATAAGGCGATTTCAATTATCCGTCATACTGAACGTGACGAGGATGTTGTTCCGAATTTGATGGACGGTTTTGATATTGATAAGATACAGGCGGAATATGTGGCTGAAATAAAGCTGCGCAATTTAAACCGCGAGTATATAATAAACCGCACTAATGATATTGAAAAGCTGATGGAAGAGCTGGAAGAGCTTAACAGAATTCTCGGTGATGATAAAGAAGTAAAGAAACTGATTGCGTCACAGCTTAAGGCAATTTCAAAGAAATACGGACAGGAAAGAAAGACAACGCTTGTAAGCAATGATGAAATAACAGAATATAGAGAGACAGACGCGGTTGAGGATTATGCGCTTACCATATTCTTTACGCGTGAGAACTATTTGAAAAAAATATCCGCGGTATCTCTGCGTTCAAGCACAACAGAGCACAAACTCAAAGAAAACGATGAGATTGTACAGACAATAGAAACGACCAATAAGTCGGAGCTTATTTTCTTTTCAAACAAGTGCGCCGCATATAAGATGAAAACATATGATATGCCTGATGCTAAAGTAAGCACTATGGGAGAATATCTTCCGGGAATACTTGGACTTGAAGAAGGCGAGAAAATATTGTATACTGTAGTAACATCCGATTACAGCGGAGAAATGCTGTTTACATTTGAAAACGGCAAAATGGCAAAGGTAGCGCTTAATAATTATGAGACAAAGACTAACAGAAAAAAGCTTGTGGGCGCTTACGGAAACAAGTCTCCTATTTGTGATATACGGCTTTTAAGAGGAGATATTGACGTCATACTGATGTCTGATAACAACAGGGTTTTGTGTCTTAACACAGAAAAGATACCTCTAAAAGCGACGAAGAGCACGCAGGGAGTTCAGGCAATGACTCTTAAGAAAAAGGATGCTGTTGTGACAAAGGTATTGGAGGCTGTAAACTGCGGTCTTGAAGATACTGAAAAATACAGAACAAAAAATATTCCCGCGGCAGGCGGAATATTAAAGAAGGAGGATACACAGCTCAGTCTGATTTAATATTAAGTTCCCGTAAAGGACGGGGCAGAAAGGAAGTGGCAAGGATATGATGACAGAGGATAGAAGAAAGAAATTGCAGGAAAGATTTCAGCAGGAGGCGGCCGGAGTTTATCAGCCGTTTTCAAAGGAGCTTTTCAAACAGCATAGCGTAAAAAGAGGTCTTAGAAATGATGACGGCACAGGAGTAATGGCGGGACTTACATCTGTTGGAGCGGTACAGGGTTACTATATTGATGACGGTGAAAAAATACCAATGGAAGGTCATCTTAGATACAGGGGATATGATGTTACAGATATAGTAAGAAATTGCGAAAATGAGAAAAGGTTCGGATTTGAGGAAGTTGCGTATCTTTTGTTGTTCGGTCATTTGCCCGACAGTACCACACTTTCAGACTTTTCGCGTCTTATAGGACATTTGCGTCCGCTGCCGGAGGGGTTTGCGGAAGATATGATTTTAAAAGCGCCGAGTAAGGATATAATGAATAAGATGGCAAGAAGTGTTCTTGCCGCGTATTCTTACGATCCTAATCCGGATGAGATCACCGTAGGCAATATATTACGCCAATCCATAGAACTGATCGCAAGGATGCCGGTAATGGCGGCATATGGCTATCAGGCTAAAAATCATTATCATGACGGAAACAGTCTTTATCTGCATACACCTCAGCAGGAGCTTTCTACAGCGGAAAATTTACTGTATATGCTTCGCCCGGATAATAGTTATACTCGTGAAGAAGCGGAAATGCTCGATGTAATGCTTATGATACATGCTGAGCATGGCGGAGGAAATAATTCCGCGTTTACGACAAGAGTTATATCTTCCTCTGATACCGATACATATTCAGCTATTTCTGCGGCAATAGGTTCACTGAAAGGTCCAAAGCATGGTGGAGCAAACGCTAAGGTTATGGGTATGGTTGAAGATATAAAGAAACATGTAAATGACTGGGCGGATGAAGATGAGCTTAAAGCATATCTTGCGAAAATTCTGCGGAAAGAAGCGTTTGACGGTTCGGGACTTGTCTATGGTATGGGGCATGCGATATATACATACAGTGATCCGAGATGTATACTGTTAAAGGAAAAGGCGGACGGACTTGTAAAGAAAAATCCCGACTTTGAGAAAGAATTTAGGCTATACTGCGATATTGAGCGTCTGACACCGGAAGTGTTTGCAGACGTGAAGCATAATTCAAAGGTTATGTGCGCGAATGTTGATATGTATTCGGGATTTGTTTATAAAATGCTTGGAATACCGTCTGAAATGTATACTCCGCTGTTTGCTATTTCAAGAATTGTGGGCTGGAGTGCGCACAGGCTTGAGGAGGTTATCGGCTGCGGCAGAATAATAAGACCGGCTTATAAGTCTATGCTGCACAGTAAGGAATATATTCAGATTAAAAACAGATAAGTAAAGGAGAAGCTATGGATAAAGTAAATATACTCGGAGTGCATGTTGATATGGTAAACATATCTCAGGCTGCGGATTGTATTGTGACATTTTTGGGCGAGGAGAAGTTTCATGCAGTGTTTACTCCAAATTCGGAAATAATTATGCATGCGTATAAAAATCCTGAATTTGCTAAGCTGCTTAATCGTGCCGAGTTACTTACAGCGGACGGAATAGGCGTGGTTTATGCGTCAAAATTTCTGAAAAAACCGATACGGGAGCGCGCGGCCGGATATGATATAGCAAGACAAGTGCTTAATAAAATAAATGGTACCGGACATAAGCTGTTTCTTTTCGGCGGCAAACCGGGCGTAGCTCAGGAGGCAAAGAAGAATTTACTTAAAGAATATCCTGAATTAAATATAGTAGGTATGCGAGATGGATACTTTCGTCCGGAGGATGAGGAAGAAATAGTTGAACAGATAAATAACTCGGGAGCGGATATGGTATTTGTGTGTTTGGGCGCTCCGAAGCAGGAGGAATGGATAGGCAGACACCGCGAAAAGCTTGAAGTACGGGTAGCCATGGGTATAGGGGGCAGTCTGGATGTATTTGCGGGTCGCGTTACGCGAGCGCCTGAGATATTCCAAAAGACTGGTATGGAGTGGTTTTACAGGTTGTGCAAAGAGCCGTGGCGTATCAGACGTATGATGGATCTGCCGAAATTTGCTGTCACTGTTATGACAAATGGCAGAAAATATAATCAGAATTAAAATTTTTAAATTATATATTCATGTATAAAGGGGCTATTGGCAATGAAAACATTTCTGAAACTGCTGCTTGCTTTGGGGATTCTGTTATCAGCAGCGCACGCATCAGCAGAGGAAAACTTAAAAATATATATTGACGGCGAAATGCTTCAATGTGAAGCTAATCCGATAAACCGTGACGGAAGAGTACTGGTACCTATGCGAGAGATATTTGAAGTGCTGGGAGCGGAAATATCATGGGATGGTGAAGGAAAAAATGTATGGGCATCAAGAGACGGAGAATTTATATGTGTTCCTGTTGATGGCAGCGTTTTAAGCACTGGAGTGCATAATTCAGACGGTGACTCGATATGGGTGGATAAAATACAGCTTGATGTCCCGGCTCAGATTATTAACGATCGCACATATGTGCCTGTCAGAGCTGTTTCCGAAGCTTTGAGAGCAAATGTGTCGTGGGATGGTTCTCAAAATCATGTTGTGATCAATAGTCGTAAAAATGTTGATGGGGTTGTTTATTATGCCTCAGATTCCGATTATCAAAAATTATATCTTGTCGGGAAAAACGGACGCGGGCGGCGTAAAATTTCAGAAAACAGCGTATGTGAACTTGAAATGTATAACGGATATGTGTATTATCTTTCAAAGGACAGAAAGCTTCTTTACAGAGCGAATGAGTCGGAGGGGGAAAGACTTCTGATTGATAAGAGTATAAATAAGATTGCTATTGATAACGGATATATATATTATCAGGAGCTTGACAGTATGACAAGAAAGAGCGGTATATTGTACAGGTATCATATATCCGATGGCATTATAGAGCGGCTTACGGATAATTCGGTTCAATATCCTGTGAAATACCGTGATTACATATATTTTAATCTGAGTAATGACAATAGTCTTTACTCTGTAAATATTGACGGTACAAAGGTAAATGTTATGAATATAGGAGATGCTGATGAAAAGCTTTATCCGTTTAACTGCATGTTTTTCGGGGATTACATTTTTATTGAAAATGGAGCATGGTATGGCAATCTGACAAGAATGAATCTTGACGGAAGCAATGTGCGAACGCTGACACAGTCAAATTCGCTTATATGCAGAAAACAGATCCCCTCAGACAGAATTGTTTATATTAGGCCGGACGGAGGACAGCATTTGTACAGTATGAATATCGACGGCACAGATGAGCGTATTATTCATGAAAGTGATTCTTCATGGATAGATCTCGAGGTTCTGGCTCAGTGCGGTAATACGCTTTATTATAAAAATCCCATGAGGGGAGAAGTGTATAGGGTAAACCTTGACGGCAGTGAGGATACATACGTGTGTTACGCTGATGATGTAAAGGTGTTTGACGAGCGGCTGTTTGCATCATATGAGGGGTTGTATATGGGAAGTCTTGACGCAAGTGATCTTACAAATATTTATGACAGAGCAGTGAAGGATTTTACGGTTAAAGGAAAAACTGTATATATTACTGACGCGCTAAGCTCTAAGCTATATATGACTGATTTTTATGGAATAAAATGCGCTCTGACTGCCGATTCGGTTGGTGAGTGGGTGTGTGAATAAACTAAAAGATACCGGGGATTTCAACCGGTATCTTTTAGTCTAAGGAATTAATTATTTTCACTATTTGGTGGGTATACTGATGTTTCATTTTTTTATCAATGAGTATAATAATCATAAATGATATCCCCATTATTGCAAAACCTGTTAAAATACGAAAGGCTTCTCTTGAAAAAAAAATATCACCGATACAATATCCGGCAATCAGCATAATCAAAGGTACAATATATACTAAAAATGCGGCTCCCAGTATTTTTTTGTCGGTCATATCAATTATGACAGTGTCACCAACGGCGGCATGGATGTCATTTGCCGCTTCTACAAGAGATGTTCTGTTTGGGCAAAGACCGCATGAGGCACAGTTGTCACCGCAAGATGACTGGCGTATGATTTTTACTTCCGCAGTGTTGTTGGGCTGAATTCGTTGTACAATTCCTGTCTGAAGCATATATTTCTCCTTTTAATGAATGTTATATATAATGGATTATACATTAAAATACAATAAAATTCAAGTACAAAAAATATATGTGTGCGTAATTTATCAAGCTTATATTCAGGCTGTTTCGTGGAAGCAGATATTTTTATGTATAAGCATTTTAAGAGATATTTATCGGTTATTGCGCGAAAGGTCTGTTTGATAGTATAACCGCATAATATTTTTATGTAAAACATTGAAAAAAATAAGAGCATATGCTATAATAGTCAGTAACGATTAAAATTCGACATAAAATTTAGAAATATAAAGGTAAAGGAAGGTATAAAAATGGCGGCAACTTTTAAAGGCGGCTTTCATATAAGGGATTATAAGGAACTAACAAAGGATATAGAGACACATGCATTGCCTGATTGCGATGTTCATATTTTCCCTATGCGCCAGCATATCGGCGCGCCGCTAAAGGCAATTGTCAATGTTGGAGACAAGGTAACAGTCGGACAAAAAATCGCGGATAGCAAAGAATTTGTTTCCGCGCCTGTTCATTCGTCTGTCTCGGGAACTGTTACGGATATAAAGCCGTATTTCCATGACTCCGGAACAATGGTAGATTCAATATTTGTTGAGAATGATAAGATTTATACGGTGTCAGACAGTGTGCGTCCAAGAGATTATAAAACAATGAGCAGAGAAAAAATACTTTCTGTCATACGTGAGTCCGGCATAGTAGGAATGGGCGGAGCAGGGTTTCCGACACATATTAAGCTAAGCCCGAAAGCAAAGGTGGATTATGTTATTGTAAATGGCGCCGAATGCGAGCCGTATATTACTTCTGACCACAGATATATGCTTGAAAATGCTGACGATATTATATATGGACTGAAGGTTGCAATGAAAGTGCTTGGACTGGATAAAGGATATATTGGTATTGAGCTTAACAAGAAAAACGGTATTGAGTCGCTTAAAAATTCGAATGAATTTGAGGGGAATATACATATTATTGAACTAAAAACAAAGTATCCTCAGGGGGCTGAAAAACAGCTTATAAAAGCGGTTACAGGGCGACATGTTCCGGCCGGTAAGCTTCCGTCAGACTCGGGAGCTGTTGTAATAAATATTGCAACATCCGTAGCAATTGCAACAGCGTTTAAGACTGGAATGCCTGCTATTGAAAAAAATGTTACAATATCAGGAGACGCTGTGAATAAACCGTCAAATTTCAGAGTGCGGACAGGTATACCTGTTTCGTTTTTGATAGAACAAGCGTGCGGATTTAAAGAAACACCGCAGAAGATTATTTCGGGAGGACCAATGATGGGAATTACGCAGTATAATCTTGATTATCCTGTAACTAAAACAACATCATCTGTTTTGGCATTATTGCATGCTCAAAAAACGTATGACGCTGAAGCTCCGTGTATACGATGCGGAAAATGCGTTGAGCACTGTCCTATGCGTCTGATGCCTTTAAAACTTGCGGCGGCGTCTAAAAAGGATGATCTTGAAACAGCAGAACGCTATAATGTTCTGGAATGTATAGAGTGCGGACTTTGTTCGTATATCTGTCCTGCTAATAAAAACCTTCTTCAGCATATAAGAATGATAAAACCCGAGGTAATGAAAAAGAAACGTGAGGAGAGTGTGCGTAATGGAAAATAATTATATAATGTCATCCTCGCCGCATATACATACAAGTCTGACTACGACAAAAATTATGCGTGACGTCATAATCGCGCTTTTGCCAGCGGCGCTGGCCGGAATATGGCTTTTTGGAGCTCATGCCGCGCTTGTTACAGCAGTGTCAATAGCGTCTGCGGTAATATCAGAATGGATATTTGAGAAAATAACAAAAAAACATGTTACAATTAGCGATCTTAGCGCTGTGGTGACAGGACTGTTGCTTGCGCTCAATATGCCTCCGCAAATTCCTTTATGGATGGTGGCTGTCGGTTCAGCGTTTGCTATTGTAATTGTAAAGCAGATGTTCGGCGGACTGGGTAAAAACTTTGTAAATCCTGCGTTGGCGGCACGCTGTTTTATGCTTATAGCGTGGACGGGCGCAATGACGGTATTTCATGAGCCGCTTACCGACGCGGTTTCATCGGCAACACCGCTTGCGGTTATGAAGGACGGTGTAGCCGGAGCAGTCCCGCCGCTTATGCAGTGCTTTATAGGTCTTAAGTCGGGTACGATAGGAGAGGTGTCGGCAATTGCGCTTATTATAGGTTTTATATATCTTCTTGTAAAGCGTGTTGTAAGTATAAAAATACCTGCTGTTTATTTGGCATCATTTGCTGTGCTGACATTTTTCTTCGGCAAAAATATATTTGATGCGGAATATCTGTTGTATCAGATTTTGACGGGGGGCTTGCTTTTGGGAGCGTTTTTTATGGCCACAGACTATACAACGACTCCGACTACGCCAAAGGGCATGGTGATTTTCGGTATAGGCTGCGGTGCGCTGACGTTTCTGATAAGACGTTTCGGCGGTTATCCTGAGGGAGTGTCCTTTTCAATACTGCTTATGAACCTTGCATCGCCGCTGATTGAGCGGTTTACAGTGCCGAAGTCGTTCGGAAACAGGGGAGGTGCGCTGAATTGAAGGAGAAAATAAATATAGGTGAAATTATAAAAATCGGTGTAATTTTGTTTGTGATTACGGCAGTTTCGGCGGTGCTTCTGGCATTTGTGAACGGTAAAACCTCGCCGCTTATAGAGAAAAACGCTCTTGAAAAGGAACAAACAGCATTAAAGGCGGTAATGCCTGATGCGGTGGGATTTGAAGAGTACGATATTCCCGATATTTTAAAGGATCATGCGCATTTATTGCCTGATGCAGAAAAATCAGATGTGATTTTATCTCTTGAAAATGGAGAAATAACAAAGGTTTATATGGCTCTTGATTCTGATAACAGCATAATTGGTATATGTGTTATAACCGAGACAACGGGCTATGATGTCGGGATTCAGACCGTTACGGGCGTGGACGCTGATTTAAAGGTAACGGGTATTGAGATAATCTCTATGAACGAAACGCCGGGACTG
>CAJTPP010000001.1:27063-38125 GCA_910578235.1 uncultured Clostridia bacterium
TAAAAGCGGTGAAATAGGCGTTTCAAAAAGCGCACCGTCTGATACGGAAATACAGGCAATTTCAGGTGCGACAAAAACCTCTAACGGAGTTACACAAGGGGTAAATATCGCGATTAAAGCCGCGGAAATGCTGTTAAAAGGAGGTAATGAGTAATGGCAAAGGATAACAAGACAGCCGTTTCTGTATTTTTGAACGGCTTGATAACAGAAAACCCGACATTTGTACAGCTTTTGGGTATGTGCCCAACACTTGCCGTTACAACAAGCCTTCAAAATGGTTTGGGAATGGGATTGTCGGCGACTGCTGTTCTAATCTGCTCAAATTTCATAATATCACTTTTGAGAAAAATAATTCCCGATAAGGTGAGAATCGCGGCGTACATAGTAATAATCGCGGCGTTTGTGACGCTTATTCAAATGTGTTTGAATGCATTTCTGCCTGATCTGGCCTCATCTTTGGGACTGTTTATTCCGCTTATAGTAGTAAACTGTATTATTCTTGCAAGAGCGGAGTCGTTTGCATCAAAAAACAGTCCTTTTATGTCGGCTGTTGACGGACTTGGAATGGGACTTGGTTTTACAGGAGCTTTGTGTATAATCTCGGCTATACGTGAATTTTTGGGCGCGGGCACAATATGGGGTGTGACAATATATGGAACTCATATTCAGCCTGCTTCCATTATGATTATGGCTCCAGGAGGCTTTATAATTTTGGGATTGCTTGTAGGTGTTATAAATTATATCGTGTCAAAGAAAAAGGGGGCATAAAGTATGGCATTACAGATAGTATCAATATTATTGTCGGCGCTGCTGACAGAAAACTTTGTCATGGTAAAGTTTTACGGTATATGCCCGTTTCTCGGAGTGTCAAAAAAGATTGAGACAGCGTTTGGAATGGGAATGGCGGTTACTTTTGTAATGGCGCTCGCATCGGTGTTTACATGGATTGCGAATAAATTTCTGCTTATACCTCTTGAGTTGGGGTATTTGCAGACAATTCTGTTTATTCTGATAATTGCGGGATTGGTACAGTTTGTCGAGATGTTTATAAAGAAAAGCATGCCATCGCTTTATAATGCTTTGGGGATTTATCTGCCGCTTATAACAACAAACTGCGCTGTGCTTGGTGTGACGCTTTTAAATGTGCAGAATTATCCCGATAGCTTTATGTTCGCTCTGCTCTATGGTATTTTTGCTGCGCTTGGCTTTACGCTCGCTATAGTGCTTATGGCCGGCATAAGAGAATTTCTTGACGAGGACGCTGTTCCGGAAAGTCTGCGCGGTTTTCCGATCACGCTTATAACGGCGGGACTGATGGCTATTGCTTTTATGGGGTTTTCTGGCTTTTCGATTGGATAAAGGGAGGATAATATGAATTGGAATATTATTGCCGCTGTATGTGTGGTAGGTGGCGTAGGATTAATATTTGGATTGCTGCTTGCTTTTTCAGCGCATATTTTTGCGGTAAAAAAAGACGAGAATGCGGAGAAAATTCTATCCGTATTACCTGGCGCAAACTGCGGTTCATGCGGATATGCGGGCTGCGGCGCTTATGCTGAGGCAGTTTCTAATGGCAAAGCTCCGGTGAATGGCTGTACTGTAGGTAAAAACGCCGTAGCTGAACAGATTGCTGCTATTATGGGCGTTGAAGCGGACGAGGTACAGGAATGTGCAGCAAGGGTTATGTGCGGTGGAGACTGCGCTTCTGTTGTATATAAATTTGAATATGAGGGAATAGAGGACTGTAAGGCGGCTGCAAAATTTGCAGGAGGAGCAAAAAAATGTGAAAGTGGCTGTCTTGGACTGGGACATTGTGTTCACGTTTGTCCGTTTGGCGCGATAAGTGTGAAAGACGGAGTGGCGGTAGTTAATGAGGAACTCTGTCAGGCCTGTGGAAAATGTATAAAAGAATGTCCGAAAAATCTGATAAAGCTTGTCCCGAAAAGCGCAAAGCACTGGGTATTGTGTTCAAATCCTGAAATGGGTAAATATGTAAATCAGTATTGCAAAAAAGGCTGCATAGGCTGTAAGCTTTGTGAAAAGGCATGTGCTTTTGACGCTATTCATGTTATTGATAACCATGCGGTTATTGATTATGATAAATGCAAGAACTGCGGAGCGTGCGCGAGAAAATGTCCGCGTGGAGTTATTCATGATCCCAAAAAGACTGGTATTGACAACGCGTAATTTTTATGGTAGTATAATTTAGGTAAAATTAAATATTCACACAAAGTGTCGGTTGTCCTGTGCGGGGATAGCTGGTGAAAAGGGAATTGGGTGAGAATCCCGGACGGTACTGCCGCTGTATATACCGAAGGTTTTATATTTGTTGATGAAAATCAGCCATTGGGAAACTGAGAAGGCATAGTATAGAAACGCTGAGCATATGCTCTATATGGTATAAGTCAGAAGACCTGCTTTGATGTTATTCTGCAAGTGTCTAAGACATAGGAATAATAGTTTTATTTGTATGAAAAAAGAGTTTCAAGGACTGTGTATTGTACAGATAATTGTGATATGCTCGTAGAAAAAGACAGCTGCGGCAATTTTTGTTATGAAAATTGCCGCGGCTTTTTTGCGCGGCAGAGGAGGTGAAATGATTAAGATTTTCACTAAAAAATATATACTATTATGGAGGAATTAAAATGAGTATTTTAAAAAGAGCAATAGGATATTTATCGTTATTGACAATAATTGCGGGAAGTGTGGGATCAGTCAGCGCTAATCAGTATGCGATGCTGGAAAAACAGCTTTCTGTTACAGTTGCGGCAACAGCGGTAAAGGAAAATAAATTTTTGATAAACGAGCAGGAGTTGTCAGTATCATCAGATGAGGCCGAAAGGTTTGGGTATGAGGATTTGCTCGAAAATGGCGTGTCGGCTCTGGATGTGCTTGTTAAGATGCATGAAAAGATATATGGAAAAAGTTTTACTCCAGACAACGCTAATGAGTATTTAAGTTTGTCAGGAGGTTGGATAACACACGCTTTTGGAGAGGAAACAAGCAATATAGGTTATAAAATAAATTATATGGACGCGTCGGATCTTACGCAGGCAATGACTGACGGAGAAGCTTTTGAATTTTATTATTACGGGGACACACAATATTATTCTGATGTATATTTACATATGGACGATATAGTTGTCACTGCGGGTGAAACCGCGTCATTTACTGTAAATAATAACGGTATGTCTCTTGTGGGAGTTCAGCTTGCCTATGTTGACAAAAATGATATAATACCAGTAGAAGGAGCGTGTTCAAATGATGACGGGAAAATACATGTAACTTTTGACAGACCCGGCGAGCATTATATTACATTGTACGGCACAGTTGAACAAAATGTGACGGATTGGAGTACGGGCGGGACAGTAATCTTTGACAGCCCTATTATACCGTCTGTGACAAAAATTACGGCAGAATTGCCCGATGACATATTAATGCCTGATGATATATATGCGTCTACAGCGAAAACATTACAGAATAAAGATTTAGTATATGGCTCTGAATGGTCAGTGCTTGGACTGGCACGCTCAGGGATGAATGTGCCGGATACATATTATAAATCTGTAATGGAGGCGTTAAGTGAAAATAAAATAGTAAAAGCGACAGATATAGAAAAGACAGTTATAGGATTGACAGCTTCAGGACACAGAGCAGACAGTGATCTGCTGGAAAAGCTGTCATCATCAACGTTTGTTAAAAAAGGCGGTATTATGTCATCAATATATGCTCTGCTTACGTTTGATTTATGTGATTATGCCATTCCTAAAAGCTCTGATGAAAATGACCAGAACACAAGAGAGATTATGATTGAGACAATATTAAAAGCTCAGAAAGATGACGGGGGATTTTCGCTGTCGGAAAACTGGGAAGCTACTGTTGACACAACAGCTATGGCGGTTCAGGCTTTGGCTCGGTATCGTGACAGAAAAGATGTCAGCGAGAGTATCTGCAGGGCTATGGCGTTTGTTGACACTAATATTAACGCATCTGACAGTCAGTCTCCGGATAAGTGTTCCGCTCTTGCGCAGGTGATAATTGCTTACGGTGAGATAGACAAAAATCCTTCGGATTATGTGAAAAAAATGCTTGAATATTATGACGGAAACGGACAGTTTACGTATAACGGTATACCGAATAATATGGCTACCATTCAGGCATATGAAGCTCTTGCATCATATTACAGATGGGCGCAAGGCGAAAATTCATTGTATGATATGAGTGATGCGTTTTATGAGATAGTAAACGTAAATAGTGATTACTGCACTATTTATGCTCCGTTTGAAGGAGAAAGAAGCATTGTGAAGGCGAGTTATGAAGGGGATATATTAACAGATATCCATGTGATAAATAGCGAAATGCAAAAGGGGACTAATGTGATTAAAATTAACGGCGGAGACAAACTTATGCTATGGGCTTCGATGGATAGTATGCAGCCGATGTGCGAGGTGTATTAATATGAGAAAGATAGTGTTAGTATTAGTAACAACGGTTGTAACGCTGTTTTCTGCGCATGCATATTCTGCGGACAAGGTTATTGACGCGTATATTGATAACAACAAATTAACTGTTGAATTATTATCTGAAATGTCAGGGGAAGAAAAAACGCTGTTTTTGTTTTATGATAAATACGAAATGCTTATAGGTGTGACTGTTGCTCAAGCGCATGAAAATTGTTGTTCTGCGGCACAGATAAGTAATTACAGTAAAATTAAAATATGGATAACGGATTTAAAAGAAAAAAGCTTATTTTATACTTTAAATATTACTGTCAGTCCATCCCCTGTGCCCTCAACAACTCCACTGCCATCTGCTATGCCGGCAGAGGAGCCTGTTTTGCCGTCTGAAGCGCCTGAAATAACGATTGAGCCGGAAGAAGAATATTCATATCATGGAACTTTTGATGATGATCAGCAAGAGAAAAACGCAGGCACATGCAGTATAACAATTGATTGTTCTACAGTGTTAAACAGCACGGAAATTGATGCTGAACTTTTGGCGTCAATTCCGTTACACGGAATTATGTGCCCTGATACTGAAATAGAAATAACAGAGGAAATGACCGTTTATGATGCGCTTTTATCTCTGTCGGAAAACAATGGATTTACGCTTGAAGGCGACAGCAGTTATATTTCCGGAATAAACGGACTGAGCGAGTTTGACTGCGGCCCGCTTTCAGGCTGGCTATACTCGGTAAACGGTGAATTTACATCAATTCCTATTAATGAGTATAAAGTAAATGATAACGACCGAATAAAGATATTGTATACCTGTGATTTAGGAATTGATGTAAATAAAATTGCAGATACGGAGGGAGAAAGTTGAAAAAGATTTTATCATATGTAATAATATTTTGCATGCTGTTTTCCGTTTCTTATGAAGCATCTGCGGTAAATAATATAGAAAGCATTACGGAGGATACTGCTAAATATATTTATCAAACTGCAGTAAACCCGCAAGTTGGTTCAATCGGAGGGGAATGGGCTGTTTTTGGACTTGCGAGAAGCGGATATGCGGTATCGTATGATTATTATTATAATTACTATAAAGCTGTCGAGGAATATGTGGAGCAATGCGAGGGCAGACTGTCAGACAGAAAATATACCGAATATGCAAGACTTGTTCTTGCGCTTACGGCTATTGGTAAAAATCCTGCTGATGTGGCTGGATATAATTTGCTGCTGCCTTTAAGTAATTATGAAAAAACAATAGGACAAGGTCTGAATGGCGCTGTATGGGCACTGCTTGCGCTGGATTGCGGAAAGTATAATATTTCGGATAGTGAAAATAATATGCCGCAGGATATTCGCAATATGTATGTGGAATATATTTTACAATCACAGCTGGCAGACGGAGGGTGGTCTTTGTCAGGAAAGAATGCGATAACAAAAGATATGGCGTCTGATACTGACATGACTGCTATGGCGCTTGCCTCGCTTGCTAAATATCGAGACAGAATAGATGTGCAGAAGGCGGTGGAAAAAGCGCTTTCTGCGTTATCCGATATGCAGAATGACAGCGGCGGCTTTGCAAGCCGCGGTATTGCTAATTCTCAAAGCACGGCTCAGGTAATAATAGCGCTGTGCGAATTGGGGATACCTGTAAATGACAGCCGTTTTGTTAAGAAGGGAAACAATCTTATTGATAATATGCTTGAATATTATCAAAATAACGGCGCGTTTAAAAATTCGACAGACGATAATTTTTCAAATCAGATGGCTTCTGAACAGGCATTATGCGCGCTTATTGCAATAGAACGCGCATCAAAGAACAAGAGCAGTCTTTACAGCATAGCGGATCCGTTGAAGATTGAAAAAGAAATTGCTGATAAAAATAATTCTTTTGGATTAACTGATAAACATGAAGATATTACGCATGTAGATAAGGTCTATAATGAAAAGACTTTTTCAGATATACTCGGTCATAAAAATCAAATAGCGGTAGAAGCGCTTGCAATGCGGGGAATAATAAACGGAAAAACTGATGATGCATTTGAACCCGACAAGTCAATAACGCGAGCTGAATTTGCCGCTGTAACAGTCAGAGCATTGGGTTTGCCGTATAAAACAAAAAGCGTATTTGCAGATATCGCGGATGATGACTGGTATTTTGATTACATAAATACAGCTTATGGGTATGGAATTGTCAGCGGTTTATCAGACAGTGAATTTAATCCGAATGGTGTTATAACGCGCGAGGAAGCTGTGACAATGACGGCTCGCACCGCGGAACTGTGCGGTATGAATACAAATATTGAATATTCCGACGCAAGAGATATACTGGCGGGGTTTACCGATTATATTAATGTGTCTGAATGGGCTGTAAAATCAGCTGCTTTTTGCTGTGAAAACAATATAATTGATGATAGTGATATGGAGCTAAAGGCAAAAGCGGCTGTTACGAGGGGAGAAATTGCGGAAATGCTTTTTAATTTGATGAGAAAGGCGGACTTGCTGTGAAATTTCTGAAAACTCATAGAAATAAAATACTGATAACTTTTTGTATATTTATGGTACTTTTATGCGCGTTTTTGTGGGGAGGAAGCGCGTCTGTAAATCATAACCGCAATATTGATAATGGGGCGAACACATCCTTAACGACTAATAAAAAAGCGGAGGATGTTGAATTTGCGTATATAAAGCCTGAAAATGAAACAAATGTTACTGAACATGAAGAAGAACCGGACAATGATGCTTATGAAATTGGAGAACATAAAACACCGCCTGCGCAAAATAATTCACATAGCGCGGACGGGTATCATATGACCGTGGAAGAAAAGACAGAAGTCCCGCATCAGATCGCTGAGGAAAAGAATGACGTTTTAATTTCAGGCAAGGGAGAAAATGATGAAATTGATACGTCACAGTCAGAAGAAACAGCATCTGTAAATTCGGACAATGTTTATGTGAGTGATAAAGAGCTTACATGTACGCTTTCAATTCACTGTGATACGATTATCAATAATATCTCATGGCTTGATAAAGAAAAGACAGAGCTTGTCCCAAAAGATGGCGTGATTTTTGCTGAACAGACAGTTATTTTTTATGATGGTGAAACCGTATTTAACCTGCTTACACGCGAAATGAAAAAAAATAAAATACATATGGAAGCTACAAAGACACCTGTGTATAACAGCGCGTATATTGAAGGAATTGCAAATCTGTATGAATATGACTGCGGAGAGCTTTCCGGATGGGTTTACAGAGTGAATGGACACTTTCCGAATTATGGTTGCTCAAAATACCAGCTGAAAGATGGAGATAGAGTGGAATTTATGTATACCTGTAATTTGGGCGCGGATGTAGGTGGATATAACGACATGTCAGGAGAATAGAGATATGAATGAGTTTAAAAATTATCATCCTATAGTAAATTTCGCGTATTTTACAGCTGTAATCGGTTTCGCTATGTTTTTAACAAATCCTATATGTTTGTGTATATCTTTTTTGTCAGGATTTACATATTCTGTTATGCTTAACGGGAAAAAGGCGGTAAAATTCAATTTTACTATTCTCATGCCTATGATGATAATCACTGCATTGGTAAATCCAGTGTTTAATCATGAGGGAATAACTATACTCGCATATTTGCCGGGCGATAATCCTCTGACACTTGAGTCCGTTTTTTTTGGTATTGCGTCAGCGGCTATGCTTGCGACTGTAGTATGTTATTTTTCATGTTATAATAAAATTATGACAAGTGATAAATTTATATATTTGTTTGGTCGTGTAATTCCTTCCATGTCTCTGATACTGTCAATGACGCTGAGAATTATTCCGAGGTTCAGGGATCAGATGAAAACAATATCCCATGCGCAAAGATGCATAGGATGTGATATATCTCAGGGAAGCATTTTGAAAAAAGCTAAAAATGGTATGAGAATTCTTTCAGTTATGGTAACATGGGCGCTGGAACACTCTATTGAAACAGCAGATAGTATGAGGAGCAGGGGATACGGATTGCCCGGCAGAAGCGCGTTTTCAATATTTACTTTTAACCGGCGTGATCTAAAAGCACTATTGTGTATTATTATTCTTAGCGGCTATGTTATTGTCGGAGGTATTTGCGGAGGAATATATTTCAGATATTTTCCGTCGGTGAAGTCAGCGGAAGCATCTGTGTTTTCGGTAAGTATATTCGCAGTTTATTTTATACTGTGTATGATACCTGTTGTGATAGAACTTTGGGAGGTGAGAAGGTGGAAATTTATAGAGTAGAAAATCTTACATTTACATATCCGTTATCAGAAACAGCCGCAATTAAGGATATTTTCTTGACAGTAAAAGAGGGAGAGGTTGTAACAATATGCGGGAAATCTGGCTGCGGAAAATCTACACTGTTAAGACATCTCAAACAAACACTTGCGCCGCATGGCGTTAGACGCGGAGAAATATATTTTATGGACAGGGATATCACGAGTATGGATTTCAGAGATCAAAGTGAGAAAATAGGTTTTGTCCTGCAAAATCCTGACAGTCAGATAGTTACGGATAAGGTGTGGCATGAAATAGCGTTCGGGATGGAAAGTATGGGCGTATCAACAACTGAAATACGTTCTCGGACAGCTGAAATGGCGTCGTTTTTCGGAATACAGACATGGTTCCATAAAAATGTAAATGAGCTCTCCGGAGGACAAAAACAGCTTTTAAATCTTGCGGCTGTGATGGCGATGCAGCCTTTAGTACTGCTGTTAGATGAACCTACCAGTCAGCTTGATCCTATAGCCGCTCAGGAGTTTCTTGACGCTGTTTCTAAAATTAATCGTGAGCTTGGAATAACGGTAATACTGACGGAACACCGGTTAGAGGAGGCTTTTGCGATATCAGACAGAATAATTGTTATGGACAATGGAAAAATTATTGCTGATGACATATCAAAAAAAATTGGCGTAAAACTTAAAAACCATGATATATTTACCGCGCTGCCGACAGCCATGCGTGTATATGAGGGTGTTGAGGGGGGAGCTAATGCTCCTGTGACTGTGCGTGAAGGCAGACAGTGGCTTAACAGTATGGCAAATAAAATAGATATTAATCCGGAGAGAATTGAAAGAGCGTGTCAGACTCAGTTAAGTGAAGAAACGGTGATAAAATTAAAAGATGTTTTTTTCAGATATGAAAAAGAGTTGCCGGATGTTCTTTGCGGATTATCGGTTAATATTGCAAAAGGTGAGATATATGCTATTGTCGGAGGAAACGGAACAGGAAAAACAACAGCATTATCTGTCATAAGCGGTCTTAACAAACCGTATCGCGGAAATGTGCATATAAACGGAAAAAATATTAGTGAGTTTAGTAATTTGTATGATGGTATAATAGGAGTGCTTCCGCAAAATCCACAAACATTGTTTGTAAAAAAAACTGTGAGGCTTGATTTAACAGAAATATTGTCTGATAAATCTATGTCAAAGGACGAGAAAAATAATGCTGTGAATATTGTTTCAAAAATATGTGAAATTGATAACTTATTAGATAGACATCCGTATGATTTGTCCGGAGGCGAACAGCAGAGAGCCGCTCTTGCAAAGATTTTATTGTTGAAACCTCAGATTTTGCTTTTAGATGAACCTACAAAAGGGATGGACGCTCATTTTAAAGAAAAATTGGCTCATATTTTATATAGCTTGAAAACATCGGGAGTAACGATAGTGCTTGTGTCACATGATATTGAGTTCTGCGCGGAGTATTCTGACAGATGCGCGATGTTTTTTGACGGAAATATTGTGAGTGAGGACAGTCCGAGAAGATTTTTTTCAGGCAAATGCTTTTATACAACCGCGGCAAATAGAATGGCGAGACATATTTTGCCTGACGCTGTGCTGGCTGAGGATATAATTTCTGCATGTGGTGCAGAAACGGGAAAAAAAGAAGGCCTAATAGATTATACAGATTACTTTATTGAACGGGAAACAGAGAAACAAGTTGTTGAAATTGAGAATTGTCCGCAACAAAAGGGACGGATTATTGCCGGAATTGTGTTTGCGCTGATGTTTATAGGGAGTATATTATTAAACGACAGACTTGAAGGGTATTTGGATACTGCAAATCAATTGTTGTCAATAATATTTCCCGCAATAAGCCTGAGTTGTTTTATGCCCCGAAAAATAATCGGTCGTGAAACAGATGACACACAAATATTGAAAAGAAGATTGAGCAGAAGAAATGCAGTAAGCGCATTGATGATATTGCTTGCAGTACCAATGACTATTTATGCGGGCATTTACTTTTTCGGAGACAGGAAGTATTATTTTATAAGTTTGTTGATTGTTATAGAAATGATGGTGCCGTTTGTACTGGTATTTGAGGAACGAAAACCGCTTGCGCGCGAGTTAGTTGTAATCAGTGTGCTGTGCGCGATAGGCGTAGCGGGAAGAAGCGCGTTTTATATGCTGCCTCAGTTTAAACCGCTTATAGCCATTGTTATTATATCAGGCGTATGTTTTGGCGCGGAAACGGGATTTTTAGTTGGAGCGGTTACATGCTTTGTATCCAATTTCTTTTTTGGGCAAGGTCCATGGACTCCGTGGCAGATGTTTGCGGTAGGCATAATTGGCTTTGCGGCG
>CAJTPP010000001.1:38140-45034 GCA_910578235.1 uncultured Clostridia bacterium
ATGTTATTCAGGACAGGATTGCTGAGAAAAACGAGGGGTTCATTGTGTATATTCGGCGGATTGGCAACGATTATTATATACGGAGGAATAATAAATCCGGCATCGGTTATTATGTGGCAGAGTAAACCCACATTGGCTATGCTGCTTTCATCATATGCTATGGGACTGCCTTTTGATTTTATACATGCGGCAGCGACAATATTTTTCTTGTGGTTTGTCTCAGAACCCATGATAGAAAAAATGGACAGAATAAAAATAAAATACGGAATTATAATTTAAAAATATACAGACAGAGGTTTAAAAACCTCTGTCTGTATATTTTTTGATTATTTAATTTCAGCAAGAGATATTACATCGACATTATCAGGTGTATACTGGTGTTCCATTACATCAACAAGCGCGCTGACAGTATCAAGGCTTGTCATAATGGAAACCGAACATTCTATGGCGGTACGTCTTATTTTGAAGCCATCAGAATGAACATCATTACCTTTCTTGGGTATATCAACTATCAAATCAATCATACCGCTTCTAATAACATCCAAAACATTCGGAACACCCTCGGAAATCTTTTTTGCCGTCTGAACCGGAATTTTATTATCCTCAAGCAGTTTTGCTGTTCCTGATGTAGCAATGAAGTTACAGCCAAGAGCCGCAAATTTTTTTGCGATAGGCAGAAAGTTTTCCTTATCAAGATCACGTACTGTGACCAGTATTGTTGAACCGGCTTTGGGGATGGTTGTTCCCGCGGACAGGAAGCCTTTATACATTGCCTCATGGAAATTATGTCCTACGCCAAGCACCTCGCCTGTCGAACGCATTTCAGGACCGAGACTTACCTCAACCCGGGGCAGCTTTTCTGTGGAGAATACAGGTACTTTTATTGCTACAGTATTTGTCTGTGGAGCAATGCCTGTTGAATAACCCATTTCTTTAAGGGTTTTTCCGAGCATAATATTTGTCGCAATATCAATTACAGGCACGTTCGTTACTTTTGTTATATAAGGCACCGTACGGCTTGAACGGGGATTTACCTCGATAATATAGAGCTCGTCACGGAATTCTATAAACTGAATGTTAATCATACCGATAACATTAAGCTCTCGTGCAATTCTGTAGGTAACATCAACGATTTTATCAACAATATGCGAGGGGACATTCTGCGGAGGGTAGATTGAAATAGAGTCTCCGCTGTGAACACCCGCGCGTTCAAGATGCTCCATGATACCGGGTATAAGCACGTCAGTGCCGTCGCAAATAGCGTCAACTTCAAGTTCCCGTCCGCCGAGATATCGGTCAATAAGCACAGGATTTTTTGTATCCTTGATGAATGCGTCTGTCAGGTATCGAACAAGATCAATTTCATTTCTGGTAATTTCCATACCCTGACCGCCAAGCACATACGATGGACGCACCAAAAGCGGATATTCGAGCTTGTTAGCTTCTTCAATACCTTCTTTGACACTCCATACAGCCTTACCCTTAGGACGCTTAATATCAAGCTTTTCAAGCATTTCATCAAATTTTTCTCTGTTCTCAGCCTCGTCTATATATTTTGGCTGCGTTCCAAGTACAGGCACATTCATGTTGTCAAGGAAGTTGGCCAGCTTAATGGCCGTCTGACCGCCGAATTGCAGGATTACGCCGTCAGGCTTTTCAAGTAATATTATATTGTAAACATCCTCCTCTGTAAGAGGTTCAAAATATAACTTGTCTGAGGTGTCAAAGTCTGTACTTACCGTTTCAGGATTGTTGTTTATTATTATTGTCTCAACACCTGCTTTTGCCAGCGATAAAACCGAGTGAACACTACAATAGTCAAATTCTATACCCTGACCTATACGGATAGGGCCTGAGCCTATAACAATGACTTTCTTTTTATCGGAAGGGAAGGATTCTGTTGTTTCATCATATGTAGAATAGTAGTACGGTGATACAGCTTCAAATTCTCCGGCACAGGTGTCAACCATTTTATATACGGGAGTAATGCCGAGCATTTTGCGAAGATTAAACACTTCGTCAGCGCTGCATCCTATAAGCTCAGCGATACCCTTGTCAGAGAAGCCCATTTTCTTGTATTTTTTAAGCATATTGTAATTAAGATCCGTGAGCTTATATTTTTTCAGTTCCTCTTCGGCGTCAACAATATTTTTTATTTTTTGTAGGAAAAAAGGATCCATACCGGTGATTTCAGCCAGCTTGTCCATATTATAATTTCTGCGGATAAGCTCGGCAAGATCAAATAGCCGCTCATCATCAGGGACAATAACACGCTGTTTTAGTTCAACAGTAGTACGCTGCTTTGATGATTTTCTTTCGAGAGTGTACTGCTTGATCTCAAGTGATCGTATTCCTTTTAAAAGAGATGCTTCTAGTGTGTTGCCGATAGACATAATTTCTCCGGTAGCCATCATTTTTGTGCCGAGGTTTCTTTTTGCGCCAAAGAATTTGTCAAACGGCCATTTCGGTATTTTTGTTACAACATAGTCGATAGCTGGCTCAAAGCATGCAAAGGTTTTGCCTGTAACCGCATTTTTAATTTCATCAAGATTGTATCCGAGAGCTATTTTAGCTGCTATTTTGGCGATAGGATAACCGGTCGCCTTTGAAGCCAGAGCTGACGAACGGCTTACGCGCGGATTGATTTCAATAACTGCGTAATTGAAGCTTTCAGGATCAAGAGCGAATTGCACATTACAACCGCCTTTGATTTCAATAGAATTGATAATATCAATCGCCGCTTTGCGGAGCATTTGGTATTCCTTGTCGGCAAGAGTAAGAGCCGGAGCGACAACAATTGAATCACCTGTGTGAACGCCTACAGGGTCGATATTTTCCATAGAGCAGACAGTTATACAGTTACCTGTGCCGTCGCGCATAACTTCAAACTCAATTTCTTTCCAGCCTTTGATAGATTTTTCCAGAAGAACCTGACCTACTCTCGAAAGATGAAGTCCCTGAGACAGTATTGTTTCAAGCTGCTCGGGATTTTCCGCTATACCGCCGCCTGTACCGCCAAGTGTATATGCCGGACGCACAATAACAGGATAGCCTATTTGTTTGGCAAATGCGAGACCCGAGTCAAGATCTGTTACAATTTCAGACGGAGCGATCGGCTGATTTGTGCGCTCCATAAGTCTTTTAAAGCTGTCACGATCCTCGCCTTCTTTAATAGATGGAATAGAAGTGCCGATGACTTTCATGTTATATTTGTCAAATACACCCTTATCATAAAGCTCGCACGCAAGATTAAGACCTGTCTGGCCGCCCATGCCGGCAATTACAGAGTCAGGACGTTCTTTTTGAATGATTTTTTCAACATATTCGGCTGTAAGCGGCTCAATATATGTATGAGTAGCCATACCTCTGTCAGTCATAATTGTCGCGGGATTTGAGTTTACAAGAACAACCTCAATGCCCTCGTCTTTAATAGCCTGACATGCCTGTGTTCCGGAATAGTCAAATTCAGCGGCCTGTCCTATAACAATAGGGCCTGAACCTATAACAAGTACTTTTTTTATACTTTTATCTAAAGGCATTTTATCTTACCTCCTTTAAAAATCTGTCGAACATCCAGCCTGTATCAAGCGGGCCGGGTGAAGCTTCGGGATGGAACTGTACACTCTGCACAGGAAGAGTTTTATGCCTGATACCCTCGCATGTGCCGTCGTTTACGTTAGTAAAGGTTTCTTCAACATCATCAGGATAATCAGCTACAATATAGTTATGATTTTGACTCGTGATAAACACATTGCCTGATTGCAGATCTTTTACCGGATGATTTCCGCCATGATGACCAAATTTTAGTTTTTTTGTTTTACAGCCAAGAGCGAGACCGATAATCTGATGCCCCATGCATATGCCGCATACAGGATATTTGCCGATAAGCTCTTTTACAGTATCAACTGTTCCGGGCGCGTCCAGAGGATCACCGGGACCGTTTGAAAGGAACACAAGATCAGGATTAACTTCATTAATCTGCTCAGCGCTTACATTAGCGGGGAATATCGTGATCTTGCAGCCGCGGCTTGCAAGATCACGGACAATACCTTGTTTTGTACCGAGATCAATAAAAGCGATATGTATTCTGCCTGTATCATTTACAGTGTATATGCTTTCTGTAGTTGTGTTCATTATTACCTGACTGTTGTCAAGTGAGTTCATAAGGATATTGATGTCGTTCTCGCTCGGTTCACCGACCATAATAACACCTTTCATTGTACCCGCTTCACGAATAATTTTTGTAAGAGCTCTCGTGTCAATTCCTTCCAAACCAACAACGCCCTGTTCTCGTAAAAAATTATCAAGATTCATTTCATTTCGGAAATTAGAGGGGAAATCACATTTTTCTCTTACGACAAAGGCTTTGAGGTTAGTGTGCTTTGCCTCCATATCCTCAAGATTAATTCCGTAATTGCCGATCAGCGGAAAAGTCATTGTGACAATTTGTCCCGCAAAGGACGGATCAGTAAGAGTTTCCTGATAACCTGTCATACCGGTGGTGAAAACGACCTCTCCGACAATGTTTTTCTCAGCGCCGAAAAGTGTTCCTGAAAAACGCATACCGTTTTCCAAAATAAGCTGTGCTTTCATAATAATCTCCTTCCTTTAACTTGCTCAGACTTATAAGTCCAAAAAAAAAGACAATGGATACATTGCATTGTCAATTATTTTTTAAAAATGAAAATAGAAATAAAGGGTAAACATAATATCCGCTACCTGAGTGTATTAATCTGTAACTGCTGTGGCTTTGCATATCTATTTTCTCCTTTTACTCATTTATATAATTGTACCATTTCAAAAGAAATTTGTCAATATATTGTTTTGAATTTGCGAAGATATGTCAAGGTTTGTATAATTCTAATAAAATATATAAATACAGAAATATTATCTTTCAGCTTGTTTGCTAAATTTAGGTAAATGTATTGACAAAAATATTTAAGAGAAGTATAATGGCATAGTAATAAATATTTGACGGACACAAAGGCGTGTCTGTATGCTCAGCATACAGATACGCCTTTGTAATTCTCGCAATATTTGTTTATTAAAATTTCAATATTAAGCACAAGGACGTGTTTGCGGTACTTACATACGGCGGACATGTCTTTTTGCTTAAAGGAAAGGGGAGTTTAGTCATGGCAGAAATGACAAAAATTGAGGTTATTACAAGACAGAGTAAGCTTGAAGAATTGAAAACTGCTCTGAATAAAATCGGCATCAATGGTATGACGGTTACAAATGTGTTGGGTTACGGAGCGCAGAAAGGACAAAAACATAAGTACAGAGGCGTTGAGTACAATGTGGATCTTCTCCCAAAGGTAAAAGTTGAAATGGTTGTATGTACCGTTCCGGTGGAGGATGTTGTGAACACTGCGGTTTCTGTTCTCAGAACGGGAGAAATAGGAGACGGTAAAATATTTATTTCGCCTGTTTCAAGAGTTATCAAGGTCAGAACAGGCGAGGAAAACAGAGAAGCTCTGCTATAGGCGGATAATGGGAGGATTGATTATTATGAGTATGGATTTATTAACAACAGCAGTAGACTGTTTTTGGTTATTTTTCGGCGGTGTACTTGTGTTTTTTATGCAAACAGGTTTTACAATGGTTGAAGCAGGATTTACGAGAAGTAAAAACACAGGTAATATTATAATGAAGAACATAGTGGATTTTATGTTCGGATCAATTATTTATTGGGTAATCGGTTATGGGCTTATGTATGGTAAAGGAAACGGATTTATCGGAATACCGTTTGGAGATATGTTTATGAACGGAATGGCGGGAGATAGCGCTGTTGATTATACGGTATTGTTTTTTCAGACGGTATTTTGCGCAACTTCCGCGACAATTGTTTCAGGCGCTATGGCAGAGAGAACAAATTTTAAGGCGTATTGCATATACAGCGCAGCTATTTCATTGTTTATTTATCCAATAGCCGGACACTGGGTATGGGGAGGAGGATGGCTTTCAGAACTGGGATTTCATGATTTTGCAGGCTCGGCTATAGTACATATGCTTGGCGGTACGCTGTCGTTTGTGGGCGCAGCAATACTTGGGCCGAGAATTGGAAAATATACAAAGGACGGGAAAGCAAATGCTATTCTGGGACATAATATTCTTATTGGAGCACTTGGAGTGCTTATTCTGTGGGTGGGATGGTTTGGGTTTAATCCTGCGTCTACCGGAGGACTATCAGAAGGCGGAGTAGAGACAGCGGCAAAGGTATTTATTACTACTAATCTTGCGGCATGTTCTGCGGCTATAGCGTCCATGTTCTTTACATGGCTGCGATATGGAAAGCCTGATGTTTCGATGACTCTTAATGGTATTTTAGGAGGACTGGTGGCAATAACGGCGTCCTGTGATCTGGTGTCTCCGTTTGCATCTATGATTATTGGTGTTATTGGCGGTGTCTTGATGTGTCTTGCAATACCATTTATTGATACAAAACTTAGAATAGACGACCCTGTTGGCGCTGTCAGTGTACACGGTGTATGCGGATTGTGGGGAACTATTGCGGTAGGTTTATTTGCCAGTGATACGACCGCCGGTGCAGAGCTTATGGGATTGTTTTACGGCGGAGGAGTGAAGGCTTTGGGCGTTCAGACACTGGGCGCGGCAGCGTTAATTGTATGGGCGGCGGTCATTGGTGGCTTTTTCTTCCTTGTGCTTAATAAGACAGGATTACTGCGCGCAAAGCCTCGGGAGGAGATAGAGGGACTTGATTTGACTGAGCATGGTCTTGCTTCAGCTTATCCTGATTTTGTTACAACATCTAATGAAAGAAAATCAATGTAGTTAATGTAAAGTAAAGAGTAATATATAATCTAAAAAGAGCTGCTTTAGCAGCTCTTTTTAGATTATACTGAGAAATGCCTTGCTTTAACATAGAATAAA
>CAJTPP010000001.1:45052-63838 GCA_910578235.1 uncultured Clostridia bacterium
GCGTAAAAAAAGTATGATATAGAAAGTTCATATTTTTAGCCTGCAGGTAAAAACATATATGTGGATTGTATTGAAGTAATATAAAAAATACCATTCACATAGAAAATGGTATTTTGGGGTAGAGCAAATGATTTTCTGGTTAAAGAATTTCAGAGTTCAATTAATTATTTAATTGGTGGAGATAAGGGGATTCGAACCCCTGACCTGTTACATGCGAAGCAACCGCTCTCCCAACTGAGCTATATCCCCGTATCAAAACACCACATTATTGTGGTGTTAATTGGAGGAAAGGATGGGATTCGAACCCACGGATGCTTTCACATCACAGCATTTCCAATGCTGCGCCTTCAACCACTCGGCCACCTCTCCAAATACATTTATATTTAATCATATCAACAAATTTTATTATACCATATAACGTATAAAATGTCAATAAAAATTAATATGAAAACAATTATTAGAATAAAAAACGGCGGATATGATATCCACCGTTTTTACAATTATTTATTTTTTCTTTGATGCCTTTCGTTCTTGTGCGGCAGCAGCTTTAGCCTTCATATCAGATTCTCTCCATGCAGCCCAGAAAGTGCTTGCAATAAAAATTGAAGTATATGCGCCGGCTAAAATACCTACGATAAGAGGCAGAGCGAAATCTTTTATAGTAGACACGCCAAGAATATATATGAGAAGTATTGTTATAAGGGTTGTAATTGTTGAGTTAATAGTACGTCCCATTGTTTCAAAAACACTTCTGTTTACCATTTCCGAAATAGTCTCATTCTTTTTGCGTGTTTTTTGATTTTCACGAATTCTGTCAAAAATGACAATTGTATTGTTAATTGAATAACCGATTACAGTTAACATGGCTGCAATAAATGTTGTATTAAGCGGAATATTTGAAACAGCATATACAGCCGCCATAATGAGAACATTTATTACAAGTCCGACAACAGCCATAACCGCGCTTCTCCATTCAAATCTGATCGCTATATAAACAAGGATACAGATTATGGCCAACAGGGTATAAAGCAAAGCTTTTCTCTGTGTTTCCATACCAAAACTTGCGGACGCAGATGACTGAGAAATAAGATCTTCATCTGTCAGAGAATATTTTTCTTTAAGTGCGTTAAAAATTTCATTTTTAACATTCTCCTCAACAGGAGGAGTCTTTATGACGGCAATCTCATTTGAAGAACCTTTCTGAACTGTCGCTGATACTGTGTCGACAGTTTTTTCTTGAATAAGATCAGCAATTTCTTTATTATCAAATTCAGAGTGCATATTTACCTGCATTCTGACACCGCCCATAAATTCAACGTCAAAGTTAAAGCCACCGTGAAGGACATACATAGCAATACCTATTAAAACGACCAGTGCGGGTATAATCATAAATTTCCATCTGTTTTTAGTTAAATCTTTCATTATTCTTCCGCACCTCCTTTTTTTGCTTTTGCATTATAAAACAGGCTTCTGTTTTCAATACCGATACCAACAAGCTGCTTTAAAAGGAACTTTGTTATAACGATAGCCGTAAACATACTTAGAATAACGCCGATACCAAGAGTGGTGGCGAATCCTGTTACAGCGCCTATACCCGAAATATAAAGAACAACACATGTAATAATCGTTGTTATATTTGAGTCAAGGATAGCTGAAAAAGCCTTGTCAAAACCTGATGCTACAGACGCTTTTATAGTCTTGCCTATTCTCAGTTCTTCTTTAACGCGTTCAAATATAATACAGTCGGCATCTACCGCCATACCTATAGACAGGACAATACCAGCAATACCGGACAGGCTAAGATTTACATGGAAAATACCCATGGCAAGTCCAATAAGACCAACATAGATAAGCAATGAAATATCAGCAATAAGTCCCGGTATTCTGTACATGATAATCATGAATAGCATGATAAGCAATATACCGATAGCAGCGGCTATAAGACTCATTTTTAAAGCCTCAGGACCAAGCTCAGCGCCGACAGTTTCCTTTGAAATAACGCTTAGATCAAACGGAAGCTGACCTGATTTGATTTGGTTTGCAAGTGTTTCAGCTTCTTCTGTAGTGAAACTTCCTGAAATTACACATGAAGTGGAATTAATTTCCTCACTTACTCTTGGAGATGAAAGTTCATTCTGATCCATTTGAATTGAGATATAATTTTTGTTTTCTCCTGAACGCGCTGCAGCGGCTTTGGTAGCATCTGCAAATTTCTGTTGAGATTCCGTGTTAAATTCAACCCTTACATATGGAATTGAAGGACCGTTCTGTTCAACAGGACCGTACTCATATGCCGCGTCCTTAATATCTGTTGCTCCGTCAAGAACAACATTGCCGTCCGCATCGTTAAATGTCAGTTTTGCGACATTTCCGAGAAGCTCGGCTGCTTCATCTGTGTTTGTTACTGATGGGATTTCAACGGTGATTTTACCGCCCTCTCCCTGAGATATACGCGCTTCTGTATATCCCGCGCTAGTCATACGAGCCTGGAATATTGATTCAACAGACTTCATCTGATCATCTGTCGGTGCATCTGTATTAGCCTGGAATGATATAACTGAACCTCCGGCAATATCAATGCCCTTTCTTATACCCTTTTCTTCATCGAACATACCGCCGTATGAAAAACTTGCGATATTGAAGCCGTAAAAAGCCACAATATTAAGGAGTACAGCGAGTATTACAATGAAAGAAAGAGTAAGTATGCTCTTTTTTTTCATTTGCGTTTCCATTCCTTTCTTTGTTAGGATTTTTAATTGCTCATTAAAAACCCAGTATAAAATAGCATGAAGTTATTATACAACTATATTCTGCGTTCGTCAACAATATTTTTATTACTATAGTGTGACAAAAGTGTTACAGTAATATTTTGCGTGCTTTTTCTTTTTTTATGAAAATATAATTATTAGTTAATAATAATACAGTACGGATAAATTTATCTTGACATATTATATATTTGTTATACAATAATATGTGAATTTGCAATTAGGAGAAAATTATGGAACGAAAAGAAAAAATATTAGCATATATTAATTCAAAGGAATATATACCGCTTAAGTCTGATGAGCTTATAACGGTACTTGACGTGCCTGTTGAGGACAAAAGCCTTTTTATCTATCTTCTTGACGAGCTTTGCCGAGAAGGAAAAATATATATTACAAAAAAGGGACGGTATATGTCTGTTGGCGCAGAAGGAGCTCTTGCTGCGGGACGGCTTTCCTGCAATGCCAAAGGTTTTTTTGGATTTGTGATTTGTGATGATCCTGACGAGGAGGATATTTTTATTTCAGGCGATGGTATGATGACAGCGCTCAACAATGATAAGGTTCTCGTCAGAATAGATATGGAAAAGAATAAATCAAATCATCGTCAGGGGCATATTGTTAAAGTGCTCGAGAGACGCAATAAAATTATAGTCGGAGTCATATATAAGGAAAAAAACGGATATATGTGTGTACGTCCCGACAACCGCCAGATTTATACTAAAATTTTCGTGCCGCGGGAGTTTTCCTCGGAAGCTCAGATTGGCGACAGAGTCGCTGTATGTATTACCGAATATTGTGATAATGGTAATGTTATCGGAGAAGTTGTTAGCATACTGGGCGATAAAGATTCCTTGAAGAGTTGTATAGAGGGAATTATAATAAGTAATGATATAAAGCAGGAATTTGACAAAGATACTTTATTGGAATCTGAGCATATATCGCAAACAGTCAGCGAAGAACAAATAGACGGAAGAGAAGATCTGCGGGATATGCTTATTTTCACTATTGACGGAGATGACGCGAGAGATTTTGATGATGCTGTATCACTTAATCTTGACGATAACGGAAGTTATCATCTTGGGGTTCATATTGCGGATGTGTCAGAATATGTAACCGATGGTTCCGCGCTTGAACGGGAAGCCTATGAGCGTGCGACAAGCGTATATCTGGCGGACCGTGTTATTCCGATGCTGCCGCAAAGTCTTTCAAACGGTATTTGCAGCTTAAATCCGAATGTGGACAGGCTTACGCTTTCTGTATTTATGGAAATAACGGGTAATGGCACTGTTGTCAGTCATAGAATTTGTAAATCAGTTATATGTTCTAAAGAACGTATGACATATAACAATGTAAACCTTATGCTTGAAGATAATGATGATGTCTTGTGTGATAAGTACAGTCATCTGCTGCCCACGCTTAAACTGATGGAAGCACTGGCGAAAATTCTTAATGGTAAGCGCGCAAAACGCGGTGCAATACAATTTGATTTTCCCGAAAGCAAAATAAAGGTGAACGAAGAGGGAGAACCTATTGAGATATCTAAAGAAATTCGCGGCGTGTCAAATAAAATGATTGAGGAATTTATGCTTGCGGCAAACGAGACAGTAGCGGAATATGCTTTCTGGTCTGAAATCCCGTTTATTTTCAGAAATCACGAGCCCCCGTCTCTTGAGAAAATAACGGCTTTTAATGATTTTCTGCGTCATTTTGGACTGTCATTTAAAGGGAAAATAGATCGTGATAATCCTGTTCATCCAAAGACGTTGCAGCAGGTACTTGATCATGTTGCCGGGACGTCCGAAGAGCGAATTGTTTCATATAACATGCTTCATTCACTTATGAAAGCAAAATACAGCGAAGAAAATCTCGGACATTTTGGACTTGCGGCAAAATATTACTGTCATTTTACATCTCCTATAAGAAGATATCCCGATCTTGCTATTCACAGGATTTTAAAAGCTTTTATTGATGGAAATCTTGAACGCGGAAGGATTGATTATTTAAAATCATATGTGAGCGCGGCAGCCAGACACGCAAGTGATTGTGAAGCGAACGCGGAACATTCGGAGCGTGATGTGGATGATCTTATGAAGACTGCATATATGAGCAGTTTTATAGGTCAAACATTTGAAGCTAAAGTGGCGAATGTGACTAATTTCGGAATGTTCGTCGAATTGGATAATACAGTTGAGGGACTTGTCAGAGTAGAAAATATGACAGACGATTATTACGAATACAATGAAACTACAAACGCTCTGGTTGGAAGAAGGAAAAAGCGGTCGTATACAACCGGAGACTCGGTCAAGGTTGTATTGGCCAATACAGACATTCTGCTTCGGCAGATTGATTTTGTTCTTGAAAAAGACAGCAGCGGAAAACTTCTGAAAAGCTTTGAAAAGAAGACTCGTAAGGAATTGAGTCATGAAACAAAAAAAGTAAAGACTAAAAAACAATCAAAATACAAAAGGAAGAAAAAACAATAATGGAAAAGTTTGAAATAATTATTACAACGCTGTTTGGACTTGAATCAGTTACGGTGCGAGAAGTCAGACGCATGGGATATGAAACATCAAGCGTTGAGGATGGACGCGTAACCTTTTTAGGTGATATGGAAGCGGTGTTTAAAGCTAATTTATGGATAAGAACAGGAGAGCGGGTGCTGATAAAAGTTGCTGAATTTACCGCTGTTACATTTGAGGAACTGTTTGAACAGACCAAATCGGTAAAATGGCATCACTGGATAGGCAAAGATGACGCGTTTCCGGTAAAGGGATATTCACTGAAATCAATACTCGCAAGCGTGCGGGACTGTCAAGCAATAATAAAAAAAGCTATAGCGGAATCTTTGTCAGAAAAACATAGAATATCGTGGTTTGAAGAAACGGGCGCAGTGTATCAAATACAGTTTTCATTGTTAAAGGATAAGGTAACTCTTATGATTGACACTTCGGGAGAAGGACTTCATAAAAGAGGTTACAGGCGTGTATCAAACGCGGCGCCATTGAAGGAAACTCTTGCGGCCGCTATGGTTGAACTAAGTCCCTGGAAATATGAGTATCCATTGTGTGATCCGTTTTGCGGTAGCGGCACAATACCTATCGAAGCCGCAATGATAAAGAGAAATATTGCTCCCGGACTTTGGAGAAGTTTTGCGTTTGAGCGCTTTTCACAGACGGATATGAGGATGTGGAATATGATAAAAGAAGAAGCAGAAGCTTCGGAAAAGAATATTGCTCTTGACATTTGCGCGTGTGATATAGATGCGGACACTGTGGAAATTGCACGCTGCAATGCTGACAATGCGGGAGTGGGAGCGTTTGTAAAGCCGTTTCAGGGAGATGCAAGAAAAATAATGACTGCTAAATCTTACGGAACTGTGATATGTAATCCTCCGTACGGAGAAAGACTTGGCGAGATTAAGGAATGTGAACGGTTATACAGAGAAATAGGATTAAATTTCCAAAAATGGGATAAGTGGTCTTACTATATTATTACATCAAATGAAAATTTTGAAAAATGTTTTGGAAAGAAAGCCAATAAGAAGCGAAAACTTTATAATGGCATGATAAAATGTAATTTATATCAGTTTTTCGGAGAAAGACCTCCGAAAATTTAAATAATAGAGGCATATCGTGGTTGGATATGCCTCTATTATTTTGTAGGGAATAATAACCAAAAAATCCATTAAAAATTTTCCATTCTAATTCGACAAAAATTTAAGATATTTTGTAGCCAAAATATAATATATATGTTATAATGAAAATAATCGATAAATAATCGTATAGTTTCAGAGATTTATATCTGTGCAGAGTTTATCGGCTATTGCCGGATATGACTGTTGAAACTAATTAATGAACGGAGGTTATGCAATGTCTGAAAAGAAAAAAACTGTTCCATTTACCGGAACAAAGGAGCAGGAAGATGCTTTGTTAAAAGTAATTACCGAGCTGAAAGACGAACAGGGCGCTCTTATGCCTATTCTTCAGAGGGCGCAGGACATTTACGGCTATCTTCCTATTGAGGTTCAAAAGAGAATTTCTGACGAAACAGGAATACCTCTTGAAAAAATTTATGGTGTTGTGACGTTTTACTCACAATTTAGCTTGAACCCAAAGGGAAAATACCGTATTTCGGTATGTCTGGGAACAGCATGTTATGTAAAAGGATCGGGTGATATCTATAACGCACTGATGGAAAAACTGGGAATTGTAGGCGGAGAATGTACTCCTGACGGAAAATTTTCTTTAGACGCCTGCCGGTGCGTGGGAGCATGCGGTCTGGCTCCCGTTATGATGGTCAATGACGAGGTGTACGGCAGACTGACAGTTGATGATATCGACGATATTCTGGCAAAGTATGAATAAGGAGGAGTTGTATGAAATCTCTTGAAGAATTACGAGCAATAAAAGAAAAAGCTTCGAAGCATGCCTGCCGTTATCGTGTGCATGTATGCGGAGGTACCGGATGTACTTCTTCCGGCAGCCCGAGGATTATTGAGCGTCTGGAAGCGGAAATAAAAGCAAACGGATTAGAAAACGATGTTGAAATTGTCAAGACAGGCTGTTTCGGTTTGTGTGCGTTAGGTCCTATTATGATTATTCATCCGGAAGGAAGCTTCTATTCCATGGTAAAAGAGGATGATATTCCTGAAATTGTTTCCGAGCATTTGAAAAACGGCAGGCCGGTAAAAAGGCTTCTGTATGAGGAAACGACAAAGACCGACAATATTCTTCCGCTGGAAGAAACGGATTTTTATAAGAAGCAGCACAGGGTTGCGCTGCGCAACTGCGGTGAAATAAGTCCCGAGCATATTGAAGAATACATAGAAAAAGGTGGTTATGAGGCTCTGGGCAAAGTTTTGACGTCAATGACTCCTGAGGAGGTTATACAGGTTGTTCTGGACAGCGGACTTAGAGGACGCGGTGGCGCGGGTTTCCCGACAGGACTGAAGTGGCGTTTTGCAGCCGCTAATAATGCGGATCAGAAATATGTCTGCTGTAATGCGGACGAGGGTGATCCGGGCGCGTTTATGGATCGTTCTGTGCTTGAGGGGGATCCGCATGTTGTTCTGGAAGCAATGACAATCGCGGGATATGCGATTGGCGCGTCGCAGGGATATATTTATGTGCGCGCGGAATATCCCATTGCGGTACAGCGTCTTGAGATTGCCATAAAGCAGTCGAGAGAAATGGGATTGTTGGGCGATGATATATTCGGAACGGGTTTTAAATTTGACATTGAGCTTCGTCTTGGAGCTGGTGCGTTTGTATGCGGTGAGGAAACTGCTCTTATGACTTCAATTGAAGGAAACAGAGGCGAACCGAGACCTCGTCCGCCGTTCCCCGCATTAAAAGGATTGTTTAACAAACCGACTATTTTAAACAATGTTGAGACATATGCGAATATTCCTCAGATTATTGTAAACGGTCCTGAATGGTTTGCGGGTATGGGAACAGAAAAGTCAAAGGGAACAAAAGTGTTTGCCCTTGGCGGCAAGATACATAACACGGGACTTGTTGAAATTCCAATGGGCACAACGCTTCGTGAAATTGTTGATGAAATCGGCGGCGGAGTTCCGAACGGTAAAAAGTTTAAAGCTGCTCAGACGGGCGGACCTTCCGGCGGATGTATTCCTGCGGAGCATCTGGATGTGCCGATCGACTATGATAATCTGATTGAAATTGGTTCAATGATGGGTTCCGGCGGGCTTATTGTAATGGATGAGGACACATGTATGGTTGACATAGCCAAGTTTTTCCTTGAATTTACAGTTGACGAGTCCTGCGGCAAGTGTACCCCGTGCAGAATTGGCACAAGGCGTATGCTTGAAATTTTAGATAAGATCACAAAAGGTCAGGCGACAATGGCGGATCTGGATAAATTAGAGGAATTATGCGAGCATCTTCACGCGAACTCTTTATGCGCTCTCGGACAGACTGCTCCTAATCCGGTTATTTCCACACTTAGATATTTCAGAGATGAATATATAGCGCATATTGTTGATAAAAAATGTCCCGCGGGAGTGTGTAAGGATCTTTTGCAGTACAAAATTGATCCTGATAAATGTAAAGGTTGTACACTTTGCGCGAGAACGTGTCCGGCAGACGCAATTATCGGCAGCGTAAAGGAAGCTCATATGATTAATCCCGAGAAATGTCTGAAATGCGGCGCTTGTATGGAAAAATGCCGTTTCGGCGCTATTTATAAGGAGTAAGATAGGAGATATAATATGGAAAATATTAGTTTAAAAATAAATGGTATAAATGTCAGCGCTCCGGCAGGTTCTACTATTCTGGAAGCTGCGCGTATAGCCGGAATTAAAATTCCTACTCTCTGCTTTTTAAAGGAAATTAATGAAATAGGCGCCTGCCGTATGTGTATTGTAGAGGTAAAGGGCGCGAGAAATCTTGTGGCTGCTTGTGTGCATCCAATAAACGAGGGTATGGAGGTTCTGACAAACACACCGAAAATTATTGAGTCAAGAAAACGCACGCTGGAACTGATTTTATCGGATCATGAAAAAAAATGTCTTTCATGTGTCAGAAACGGAAAATGTGAGCTTCAGGAATTGTGTCAGGAACTTGGTGTTGCAGATGAGGATTATTTCGAGGGGGAGTCCAATCACTATGATTTAGACACAAGCGCGGCTCATATGATTCGTGATAATAATAAATGTATTCTTTGCAGAAGATGTTCCGCGGTTTGTGAAAAGGTACAGACAGTAGGAGTAATTGGGCCGAATAATCGTGGTTTTGACACATTTATAGGCTCTCCGTTTGAGATGGGACTGGGTGACACAAGCTGTGTATCCTGTGGACAGTGTATAGCTGCTTGTCCAACGGGAGCGTTATATGAAAAGGATTTCACGGACGATGTTTTGGCTGCAATCGCAGACCCGAACAAACATGTACTTGTTCAGACAGCGCCGGCTGTACGAGCGGCTCTGGGCGAGGAATTTGGATATCCTATGGGTACGGATGTTGAAGGAAAAATGGCGGCGGCGCTTAGAAGAATTGGCTTTGACAAGGTATTTGATACAGATTTCAGCGCGGATCTGACTATTATGGAGGAAGCGCACGAATTTTTAGACCGAGTTCAAAACGGCGGCGTGCTGCCTATTATAACATCATGTTCGCCCGGATGGGTAAAATACTGCGAGCATTATTATCCGGAACAGCTTGATCACTTATCGAGCTGCAAATCACCTCAACAGATGTTTGGAGCTATTGCGAAGACTTATTATGCGGAGAAATTTAATATAGATCCAAAAGATATAGTTTGCGTAAGCGTTATGCCTTGTACGGCAAAGAAATTTGAGCTTGGACGTGATGATGAGAATGCCGCTGGCGTGCCTGATGTGGATATTTCCATTACAACAAGAGAATTGGCGCGTCTTATAAGAAAAACAGGTATTAATTTCAGAAGCTTGCCGGATGAAGATTTTGACGAACCTTTGGGCGAATCAACCGGAGCGGGTGTAATCTTTGGCGCTACAGGCGGCGTTATGGAAGCGGCTCTGCGTACAGCGGTAGAAAAGCTTACAGGTGAGGAATTGCCGAGCTTAGATTTTAAGGAGGTTCGTGGTACGGATGGAATTAAAGAAGCATCGTACAACGTAGCGGGAATGGATGTAAAGGTAGCTGTAGCTTCCGGTTTATCCAACGCAAAAGTGATAATGGATAAAATCAGAAATGGTGAAGCAGATTATCATTTTGTAGAGATTATGTGTTGCGAGGGCGGTTGTGTAAACGGAGGCGGACAGCCTCAGGTTCACGCTGATATTCGTAATTTTGAGGATGTGCGGGCGATACGCGCAAAGGTTCTTTATGATAACGACGCAGCTAAAACTATACGTAAATCTCATGAAAATCCGTCTATTAAGCGCGTATATGACGAGTACTTAGGCGAACCTGGCAGTGAGAAGGCTCATCACATTCTGCATACCACATATGTGAAAAGAAGTATTAATTAAAATATAAACAATGACTCCGGCGGCTTGCCGTAGATTAATTTAACAGAAACGGCAACCTGTCAGCGTACAAATACGCAAAGCGGGTTGCTGTTTTAATCTGGAGGTAGTAAAAAGTGAAAGTTATTGATTTTAAGGACGCTAAATGCCGTCATTGTTATAAATGTGTGCGCAATTGTGCTGTAAAGGCCATTGCGGTTGAAAACGAGCAGGCCCGTATATTGCAGGATCATTGCATTAACTGCGGACACTGTCTGGAAGTGTGTCCCCAAAATGCTAAAACCTTTGCGAGTGATTTGGAACGCGTGCAGGGTTATTTGAGAAAGGGATTTCAAACGATCATTTCCATCGCACCGTCGTATATGGGCGTACTGGATTTTGATAAACCGGGGCAGGTGGTGGATGCGCTGGTAAAACTTGGCTTTTCGGAAGTGCGCGAAACTGCTGAGGGCGCTGCAATGGTTACAAATGAGTATAAAAAATTGATACGGGAAAAGAAAATGAAAAATATTATTACAACCTGTTGTCCAAGTATGAATGATCTTGTAGAAAAATATTATCCCGGCTGTGCTCAGTATATGGCGCCAGTTGTTTCTCCCATGATAGCGCACGGACGATATATAAAAAAATTATACGGTAATGATGTGAAGGTGGTTTTTCTGGGTCCGTGTATTGCGAAAAAGCAGGAGGCGGTTGGCGATGAGCGTATATTTGGCGCAATTGACGCTATATTGACTTTTGAAGAACTTGATGACTGGCTTAAAGAGGAGCATATTGATATTACCGATTGCGAAGAGAAGCCTTTTGGAAATCCTAATCCTGAGGTTAACCGCCTTTACCCGATTGACGGCGGAGTTATTATGTCGGTTATGGCGGACGGAGATATGAATTCATATCATAAGGTGCAGCTGGATGGACTGGACAATTGTATGGAATTACTGGAATGCATGCAGAGGGGAGAAATAGAAAATTGCTTTGTAGAAGCAAACGTATGTGATGGCGGCTGTGTAAAAGGACCAGCTTCCGCAAAATGGAACACTTCATATGTAAAGGCGAAAATAAAAGTAGAAAAAGACGCCTCACACCAAACAGTCTCCAAGCTGCCTGATATGAACAGCGGAGAACTTGCCAGGTTTTTTGAAAACAGAAGCGTTGAAGAAAAAGTTCCTACAGAAGAAGAAATTCAAAAAATCCTCAAGGAAACGGGGAAATATTCCCAAAATGATGAATTGAACTGCGGAGCATGCGGTTATCAGACATGCCGAGAAAAAGCCATAGCGGTATTTAACGAGAAAGCTGAAAACTGTATGTGTTTGCCGTATGCGCTTATGCAGTCAGAATCTATGTCAAATGTTGTTCTTGATGTGACGCCTGATATCATTTTGGTTGTTGATGCGGATTTGCGTATACGCGAGTGCAACAAGCGAGCGCAGGAATTGCTTGGAGTAGGCAAAGAGGAAGCGCTTCAAAGATACATATTTGAGTTTATTGTGGCAGATGATATAAAAGACATATTCCGCACGAAACAATCAGTGTATAATGTCAAGGTAAAAATGGATCAGGAACAGCTGACTATGCGCAAAACTATGGTGTATATTGAGGATATGGATTATGTGCTTATCACATTTCATGATATTACGCGCGAGGAAAAAATCAAAGAGCAGCACTATAACTTTAAGGTAGAGGCAATGGAAATCGCTCAGAAGGTTATTGATAAGCAGATGACAGTAGCGCAGGAAATTGCGGGTTTATTGGGTGAAACGACGGCGGAAACAAAAGTGACAATGACAAAGTTAAGAGATTCAATTCTTGAGGAAGATGATATATGAGTGTAAGTATTGATGTAGCATGGAAAAGCCTTAATAAATATAAGGAAGAATTGTGCGGCGACAAGGTGGAGATTGTTAAAACAGAAAATTCTGATATAGTTATTCTTGCTGACGGTATGGGCAGCGGTGTGAAAGCCAATATTCTCTCAACTCTTACGTCTAAAATTCTGGCAACAATGATGAGGGAGGGTGCGGCAATAGAGGCATGTGTTGATACAATAGCAAAAACACTTCCGATATGTCAGGAACGCAAGGTGGCCTACGCTACTTTTAGCATATTGCAGATTTTTCATAATAAAGAAGCGTATCTTGTAGAGTATGATAATCCAAACTGTGTTTTTATACGTGATAAACAAATTGTTCAGTATCCATATAAAACCCGTGAAATTGAGGGTAAAAAAATACATGAATATCGTTTTCAGGTAGAAAAGAATGACTGCTTTGTTTTAATGAGTGATGGTGTTATATATGCGGGAGCGGGTGAAATTCTTGATTTGCAGGGCTGGACATGGGAAAATATGGCTGACTATACTCTGCAATGCACAAAGAAAACCTTATCGGCATCGCGTCTGGCATCAATGCTTAGCCAGGCATGCGATGATTTATATATACATAAACCCGGAGATGACACCACGGTTGCGGTGGCAAGAGTTATTGAGCGCAGAGTGGTGAATTTGTTTACGGGACCTCCCGCAGATAAATCTGATGATGAAAGGCTTATGTATGATTTTATGCATACTGAAGGCAGGAAAGTTGTTTCGGGAGGAACCAGCGCCAATATTGCGGCAAGAGTGCTTCATAAGGAAATAGTAACGGAAACAGACCATACTGATCCTGATGTGCCGCCTATGGCTGTCATTGACGGACTGGATTTGGTGACAGAAGGTGTTCTGACACTCGGTAAAACCTTAAAGCTCCTAAAACGCTATAAAAATGACGAATTTGACGCGGATTTCTTTGATGAGCTTGACGCAAATAACGGCGCGTCACGTTTGGCAAAGCTGCTTATAGAAGAATGTACGGAGTTGAATTTGTTTGTGGGAACTGCCATGAATGAAGCGCATCAGCAGTCAGAATTAACATTTGATCTTAGTATGCGTATGAATTTGGTTGAACAGATGAAAACAGTCATGGAGAAAATAGGAAAAAAAGTAACCGTCAAGTATTATTAAATTTATGAAAGGAGAGGAGCTATGAACACAAGAGTTGCGGTTATGAGTATTATTATTGAAAACAGTGATACGGTTGAACCGCTTAATAAAATATTGCATGAATACGGTCAATATATAATAGGACGAATGGGAATACCATACCATAAGAGAAAAATTAATATAATAAGCATAGCTATTGACGCTCCGCAGGATACTATTTCCGCTCTGGCCGGAAGAATTGGAAATTTAGCAGGTGTTAGTGTAAAAACAGCTTTATCTGCGGTGATGTCAAATGAATGAAAGATTATATACGCTGATTAGAACACTTGCAGAAAAACATAGTATTTCTATTGATGATTACAGATATATACTTGATAATTATTGCATTGAAGCCGCGGATTTGCTGAGAGAACTGGCTGTAAAAGCAAGAAAGAAAATATATGATAACAGTGTATTTGTACGGGGACTCATAGAAATAAGTAATTTTTGTAAAAATGATTGTTTTTACTGCGGCATAAGAAGAAGCAATAAAAATTGCTCCCGCTATCGTTTGTCATCAGATCAAATTATAGAATGTGCTGAAGATGGATATAAACTTGGATTTCGTACTTTTGTTTTACAGGGTGGCGAAGACGCATATTTTACCGATGAAATTTTATGTGATCTTATCACAAAATTAAAAGAAAAATATTCTGACTGCGCTGTGACGCTGTCGCTTGGCGAACGCGGCAGAGAAAGTTATCTGAGACTATACAATGCCGGCGCGGACAGATATCTGCTGAGACATGAAACCGCAATGAAAAATCACTATGAAAAACTTCATCCGAGTGAAATGTCGTTTCAAAATCGTATGAACTGTCTATATACCTTGCGGGATATAGGTTATCAGACAGGATGCGGATTTATGGTTGGATCGCCGTTCCAGACAAATGAGGCGTTAGCGCAGGATCTGAAATTTATAGAAACCTTTAAACCGGATATGTGCGGAATAGGTCCGTTTATACCTCATAATAGCACACCGTTTGCTGCTGAGAAGGTAGGAAGTTTAGAAACAACGTGTTATCTTCTGTCAATAATAAGGCTTATCTATCCGTCCGTCCTGCTTCCTTCGACAACAGCGCTCGGTACAATACATCAGCGCGGCAGGGAAGAGGGAATACTGGCGGGTGCCAATGTAGTAATGCCTAATTTATCGCCGTTTTCTGTGCGCGGTAAATATGAGCTTTATGATAATAAACTTTGTACGGGAGAAGAGTCTGCGCAATGTCTTAACGAGCTTTGTGACAGGATGCGCGCAATCGGTTATAAAGTTGTGATAGACCGAGGAGATATAAAAAAATCTGAGGGTAAGAGAAATCTGCTCCAAAGAAAGGAAAAATAAAATGGGTATTTATAATCCAAAATCGCTTAAAGCTGAGGAATTTATTAATGATGATGAAATTCGTCAGACTATCGCCTACGCGGAGGCTAATAAGCATAATATTGAATTAATTAATAAAATTATTGAAAAGGCACGGCCTAAAAAAACAGAAAAGGGATGTACCTGTCAGGGACTGTCACACCGTGAAGCGTCAGTACTGCTTGCCTGTGATATTCCTGAAATGACCAAAAAAATTTATGAAGCGGCAGAGGAAATTAAATTGTCGTTTTATGGTAACAGAATTGTTATTTTTGCTCCGCTGTATTTGTCCAATTATTGTGTGAACGGGTGTGTGTATTGTCCGTATCACTTAAAAAACAAGCGTATACCGCGCAGAAAGCTTACTCAGGAGGAAGTGAAAGCCGAGGTTATCGCTTTGCAGGATATGGGACATAAGCGTCTTGCAATTGAGTCCGGCGAGGATCCTGTTAATAATCCGATTGAATATATTCTTGATTGTATAAAAACTATTTACAGTGTTCATCACAAAAATGGTGATATACGCCGTGTAAATGTGAATATTGCCGCCACGACTGTTGAAAATTACAGGAAACTTAAAGAAGCGGGTATCGGAACATATATTCTATTTCAGGAGACATATCATAAGCAGAGTTATGAAAGGCTGCATCCGACAGGGCCGAAGCATAATTATGCATATCATACAGAAGCAATGGACAGAGCAATGGACGGCGGTATAGATGATGTCGGATTGGGAGTTTTATTCGGGCTGGAGTTGTATAAGTATGAATTTGCGGGTCTAATTATGCATGCCGAGCATCTTGAGGCGGTTCATGGAGTTGGCCCGCATACAATCAGTGTGCCGCGTATAAAACGCGCGGATGATATTGATCCGTCAGCGTTTGATAACGGTATTGATGATGAAACATTTGCAAAAATTGTTGCCTGTATACGTCTTGCCGTACCATATACCGGTATGATTATATCAACAAGAGAAAGTGAAGAGATGCGTTCAAGACTTCTGCGTCTTGGAATTTCTCAGGTAAGCGGCGGTTCAAGGACTTCTGTCGGCGGGTATACTGAGGAAAAACGTCCGCATGATACAGAACAGTTTGACGTGTCTGATCAGCGTTCTCTGGATGAGGTTGTATGCTGGCTTATGGAGAACGGTCATATCCCATCATTTTGTACGGCATGTTACCGCGAGGGACGAACCGGTGACCGTTTTATGGCGCTTTGTAAAAACGGACAAATTCTTAACTGCTGTCACCCGAATGCGCTTATGACTTTGTCGGAATATTTGGAAGATTACGCGTCTGAAAAAACAAAAAAAGTTGGATACAGTATTATAAACAAAGAACTAAAGCGTATTCCGACAGATAAGGTGCGTGAAATAGCTGTGAAAAATATTCTTGATATTAAAAAATCCAATAGACGCGATTTTCGTTTTTGAGGAGGGTTAATATGGGAATAAATGACGTTGTATCAGCGGAACGGCTTCATATAGGCTTTTTTGGAATGCGCAATGCGGGAAAATCCAGTGTTGTAAACGCTGTTATAGGACAGAATTTATCGGTTGTTTCACATATAAAAGGAACAACAACAGATCCGGTAAAAAAAACAATGGAGCTTTTGCCTATCGGCCCGGTTGTCATCATTGATACGCCGGGTATAGATGACAGCGGCGAGCTTGGAGAATTAAGAATAGAAAAAAGCAAGCAAGTTATGTCGCGGACTGATATCGCTGTATTGATAGTTGACGCGGAAAAGGGTCTTGATATATTGGATGAAAAATTAATTTCTGTATTTCAGAAAAAAAATCTCCCATATATTATTGTTTATAATAAATCAGATTTAATAAAAAAAAGAAAAGAATTAAAACATAATGAAATTTATATAAGCGCGTTAAAGGGGGAAAATATATACGAGTTAAAGGAAAAAATCGGAGCTTATGCGAAAAAAGAAAAAAATAACAAAGTTATTGTGTCAGATCTTTTGACAGATGGAGATATGGTGGTTTTAGTTATTCCCATAGATGAGGCGGCGCCAAAGGGAAGATTAATACTTCCTCAGCAGCAGACTATACGTGAAATTTTAGATGCTCACTGTTATTTTGCCGCTTGTCAGGAAACAGAGCTTGAGACAGTGCTGAATGCTCTGGCGTTTCCGCCCAAACTTGTTATTACAGATTCGCAGGTGTTTGAAGCAGTTGCAAAAACAATTCCCGATAGTGTAATGCTCACATCATTTTCTATTTTATTCGCGCGTTATAAAGGGGAATTGAAGGAGCTTATCAAAGGCGCGGCACGTCTCTCACATCTTAAAGACGGTGATAAAATACTTATTTCCGAAGGATGCACACATCATCGTCAATGCGGAGATATCGGCACGGTGAAATTACCCGCATGGGTTAAAAAGTTTGCAAATAAAAATATAGAGTTTGATTTTACTTCCGGCACAGATTTTTCGGATGATTTGTCCGAATACGCTTTGATAATTCACTGCGGAGGATGTATGCTAAATAATAAAGAAATGCAAAATCGTATTGAAATGGCGAATTCAGCGGGTGTTCCTGTGGTTAATTATGGTGTGGCTATAGCTCAAATGAATGGTATTTTAAAACGAGCATTATCTCCGTTTCCGGAAGTGATGAAGTTAGTTCTGTAAAATTTATAGTTGACATATTGGTGTTAAGAGTATAAAATAAAGAAAATTTAATACGAATGTATTTACAGAAAGGATTTGTTTAATATGAAAATAGCGGTGACATATGAAAATGGAAATATTTTTCAGCATTTTGGTCATACAGAGGCTTTTAAATTGTATAATATTGTTGGCGGAGAAATAACAGGAAGCGAGATAGTCATGGCAAACGGAAGCGGGCATGGAGCGCTGGCAGGATTTCTTAAGTCGAATAATGTTGATACTCTTATATGCGGCGGTATTGGAGGCGGAGCGCAAAATGCGCTTGCAGAGAGCGGAATAAAGCTGTACGGGGGTGTGAGAGGAAATGCTGACGAGGCAGTACAATCATTGCTTTCAGGAGGACTGGATTATAATCCAAATGTGAAATGCGATCATCATAATCATGAACATAATAATAGCGGGCATCACTGTGGTGAACACAGCTGTAATCATTGATAATACGCTGAAATTAAAAGTAAGCCATGTTTCAACATAGCTTACTTTTAATTTGCTTAATTATATAAGTGACTTGGAAGACCGTCTACCATAATAGGGGACAACTCTGCCTGTATAAGCGGGCGGGCATAGGAATGAAATTCGGGAGACACATAGGTTCCGTCATCTGTTATCCAGTCTATAGGAACTTTTTTCTCTATATTTGCAATTTTGTTAATATCGAAAGGTTCGGTTGTACATTGATAGGGGTTGTTTGTAATTCTGTTAAAAATAATCATTTTACCTGTTTCACCTCTGAAAGACGCTTCAACGGCATGACCTCCCGCAACAAATGCCTCGGTTATATCCACTCTGGAAACCATATGCGAGCTGCAACGTTGAAGAATATTCAATTCTACCGCGCGGGCTTTGCAGCCGAATTCATGAATTATGGTATTTGCAAGGAATTGTGCTGTGCCCCCTAATGCTGCATGTCCAAAACAGTCTTTAAACTGTGATGTGTCAGAAATCAGCTCACAAACATATTTACCGTCTTTTAATTTTATTCCCTCTG
>CAJTPP010000001.1:63924-64268 GCA_910578235.1 uncultured Clostridia bacterium
GACCGCTGCAATCTTCTCCTTTGCTCAGAACAGTTGAGGCTGTAAGCCATCCGGCGTTTCTTCCCATAATTTCTACAATGTGTATGTTTTGTCTGTCATATACATTTGCGTCTTTTATAATTTCTTTCATAACTGTTCCTATGAATTTTGCCGCGCTGCCGTATCCAGGAGTATGATCGGTTTCAGCGAGATCATTATCTATTGTTTTTGGTACTCCCATAAAACATATTTTACTGTTTATTTTTTTGCCATAATAGGAAAGCTTTTGAATTGTATCCATTGAGTCATTACCGCCTATATAGAAAAAGTGTTCAATTTCAAGGTCACTAAGCATTTTAAAGATT
>CAJTPP010000001.1:64292-64533 GCA_910578235.1 uncultured Clostridia bacterium
CTTCATTTTCGGCAATAAGCGGCAGTTTAAAACGGCATGAGCCAAGATAAGATGATGGTGTTCTCTTTAGAAGTTCAATATGAAGATCAGTTTGAATGTGATCTGATAAATCTATATATTTACCGTCAAGAAATCCTTGAATGCCGTTCATCATGCCATAAATTTTATTTGCACCTCTGTCTCTTGCTGTTTTAAAAACTCCTGCGAGACTTGAATTTATGACGGCTGTTGGACCGCCTGA
>CAJTPP010000001.1:64543-68959 GCA_910578235.1 uncultured Clostridia bacterium
CCTACAATAATATTTCCGTGTTTCATTTTATGTTTCCTTTCGCGTTATTCTATCCTTCATTTTGAAAGTTTAGATTGACGTATATTCCAACATATTCTATCATAAAAAAAGCAAAAATGCAAACACATATGTTTAAAACGCAATGTGCAATTCATGAAAGATATTGTATAATATATACAAAAAGAATAATAAAAAGGAGAATAGCAATGAAATTAAAAAGAATAATAAGCACTATAATAATATTATCTTTTATAGCGTCAGTCTTTATACCGGCTCATATTGAAGCAGCGGATACATCGGTATATTCGTGTGACTTTTCCAAACTGGTAAAAGACGGACAAAAACACAGTATGGAACAGAACAGGATATTATTCAGATTGATGAATACGTTACCGCGCATCTTACATATGATGGTACCTATGTTGATTTTGACGGAAAGGTATATATAAAAAGCGGAACGGTCTGTAATCGGGACGGCTATTACGCAAAGGGATCTTATATTGAATTTATTGCTCCGTCTGACGGAACAATAAATATCACAGGATCAGATATAGGCTGGTTTGAAGGAAATACCTATAAAGGATATAATGCAAATATAACCGCTGATGTAATCATGGGAAAAAGCTATTATTTTGGATACAGAAAAGACAGTACATATATAGGAACTTTGACATTTACCCCATCAGAAAAGACAGAAAATACACCTGAACCTGAGCAAACTGATGAACCTGTTATAATTGATGCGGTTGAATACACATCTCCGTCAACAGTATGGAACTTTGACAGCGCTGTGGCGAATACAGGTAAAAATACTCCTATAATAAATGGAAATGCGATTTGGGAAAATGGTGAAGTTAAATTTCCTGCAGATAATACACAAAACGGAGAGCTTACATTAAATATGGAAAATTCAATAAAAAATAATGTTATAATTGAGTTTGACGCTATAGATCATAATAAGGCTCTTGGACAGCAGTATTTTAACTATTCCATAAGCAACAGTGAAGAAATTATTACGGAATTTCAGGTTCATCCTTATAGTGATGATTATGATGGAGTGAAAGGCCTTGTCATATGCGGTGAAACCGCTGCTGATTATAAAATGGTACGAGCAGCATGGGGCAGTGTCGGAACACATCATATTAAAACAGAGATCGATTATAATGCGAGAAAAGTAACGGTATCAATTGATAATAATATATTTACGGGTGTAATTCCGGAAGGAACAATTGCAGACATGAAGAAACTTGATATTTCTTCAACACGCGTAAAGACAGCGGCTGATAGATATATTTCTGTAGATAATCTGAAAATAGAGGAATTTGTATCCGATGAACCGCAGGCTCCGATAACTGTTACGGCGGGATACGAGGAAGAAAATATATCAGGCATTTCCTGCCGTGTAAAGAATGAAAATAATGCTCCCGCAGTCATTTATCTTGCGGGCGAGCAGAGAATGGGTGCAGATAATATTTCACAGCTTTATGACGCTAAACCTGTCTTTGACATGCTGGATGGAAAGGCAACATTGATCGCGCCTCAGGCAAATGAGATTTTTACAGATATTACAGAGCTTGTGCGTGAAGTAAAAACTCTGTATAACGCGTCGGATGTGATAGTCATAGGACAATCAAAGAATGTACCGGCAGCTCTTGCCTCGGGAGCAGACAGAATTATTACTGTTGCCGGAAGCGGTAGGGTGTGGGCTTTTGCGGGATATAAAGACGAAACAATTTCAGACATAAGGTCAATGGTTAACAGCTTTCAGACATCCGGAGTAGACACGCTATATACAGAATATCCTTTTGAAGGGCATAAAATAAATACAATTATTTGTAATGAAAATGGTTTTGAAGAATGGATTTTAAATAATGCGGAAGATAATAAAACAGTAGACCTCGCAATTTTTATGGGACAGTCAAATATGGCAGGGCGCGGCGATTATGAAGACGCCATTAAATGTAAGTCTGGACATGGTTTTGAATATCATTCTGTTTCTGAACCCGGGGTATTAACAACTGTATCGGAACCGTTTGGGAAATATGAAAATAATGATACTGTAAACGATGCAGGCTCAAACGGAATTGACCGAAGAAGCGGTGATATGGTGTCGGCATTTATGGAAAGCTATTACAGCGTTTCAGGTACTTCAATTGTCGGTGTTCAGTGCTCGCGCGGCGGCACGGAGTCAAGCTGGTGGAATAGCAGTGAAAGAATAAATGAAGCCTCGTCAAGATATAACGAGGCAAAAGCGTACCTTGAAAGCTGCGGTTATACGATAGGCAAGAAGTTTATGGTATGGTGTCAGGGCGAAGCGGACGCAGATAATAACAGAAGTATTGATACATATAAATCAAACACAAAAAATATTTTTGAGAATTTAAAATCAAGTACTGGTCTTACCGATATGTTTATGATACGGACAGGTCATTGTAAGACAAGCGGTGCGGCGGCGATAGACGAGATTAAAGACGCAAGATATAAAGCTGTTAATCTTGCTCAAAAGGAGCTTGCGGAAGAAGAGGAAGACATAACGGCTGTCGCCTCTTTCTATACGGATGAATATGCTGCTCAAATGCGGGATCAATATCATTATTATCAGTCTGCGTATAATTCTATTGGCACAGTTGCGGGAAATAACACTGCGTATACCCTGTATAACAAGGGGGAATGGACAGAGTATCCTGAGCCGGAAGCAAATGTTCAGGCTACTCCTATGCCGGTTGATAAATTTGAAATCACATCTTCTGAAACTGAAATTGATGTTTCTGTATTGGAAAATTATGATAATATGACGTATCGTGTTTATAAAACTGACGGCAGCTATGAAACAGTGATGCTCAATGACGGAAAATTTATAAACACAACAGGCGGTTCGGTTACTATAGTCCCGGAATACAGATTTGAGTTTACAAATCAGACAAATCCGGCTGAAGAAAATATAAAAGGATATGTAAAAGTAGACGCTGGTTCGTATTCTGCTGAAAGTGGATATGGATTAATAAATGGTATAGATTATAAAATCGACGAAAATGGCTGCCGTGCCGATGAAAGTTCTCCAATAAGAATTAAACTGCCCGAGGGATTTTATGATGTGGAAGTGTACAGAAAGGGAGGTGTAAGAGCTGATGTTTATGCAAACGGCGTACAGATTATTAATAATACGACTTCAAGCGGCTCACAGAACAGACCTTCTGGTTCGGGACTTATGATCGCTCAGGGCATGCATTTTGACGAGGGCGGAACAGATATTACTTTTGGCAATACATCGGGGGCTAACGAGCGTATAGCATCAATAAAAATAGCTCGCGTACCAAAAAAGTACAGAAAGCCTGTAATTTGGATTGCGGGCGACAGTGAGTCTGCAAATTATTACCCATTAGACAGTGATGGTGATGACCTTGCCAGTAACAAGATTATGATGACTGGTTTCGGCATGCAGCTTAAAAAGGTTATGTCCGACAAATATAATATCGCTAATTTTGGTCAGCCAAGTGCAACTGTTAAAACATGGTATAATGAATGCTTTAAATCTGTAAACGATCTGATGCAGAGCGGGGATACACTTATTATGGATTTTGGCATAAATGATGCCATAAGCTCGTCAAACAAGATAAGCATTGATGAAATGAAGCAGTATATGGAGGTAATGATTGACGCGGCAAAGGGAAAAAATGTCACGCCTATATTGGTGAGTCCTGTTTATAACGGAAAATATCAGCATAAAAGTTATTTTACCTACAGTACTGAAACGGGGAATAATGCAATGTACGCATTTGCAGAAGAATGTGGAATTGATTGTATTGACCTTAATAAATGGACACAACTATACGCAAATAAGGCAAAATCAAATACAGGAGACATAAATTGGATTATTAATAATTATCATGTTAATGATAACCTGCATCTTACTCAGCATAGCGCGGTTTTGGCGGCATCGTTTATCGCTGCGGGAATGAGTGAGCTTGGATATGAAACATCAAACTATTCCTATACATATAAGGATATTTCAGCAGTTATTGCAGACGGCAATACACGCGGCGAAGAAAGCGGAGTAAGCCGCGTTTACAGTGTAGACAGTGCGAAAGCATTTATGAAAGACGGTACTGTAATACAGCCCGCTGAAAAGCTTACAATAAAATACGACGACAAAACAGGCACTGTAACTGTTGACGGAGGTACGGTCACAGGCGGAACTCTTATAAAAGCGGTATATGAGGGTGAAGTAATGAAATCGGTTGAGACACAGAATATAGATTTTTCCAAAGGCGCAAAGGTTACTCCCGAAAAAGGCATGAAGCTTTATTTATGGAATTCGCTTGATACAATGACTCCTCTTTCTGATGCTTATATATATACTGGTTCAGCTCAAACGCCTGCGCCCACACTCTCTCCGACACCAACGGCAGCCCCGGA
>CAJTPP010000001.1:68973-85279 GCA_910578235.1 uncultured Clostridia bacterium
GGACGAGCCGAAAGAAATAATATACAGCGAGGATTTTGAAAAGTATAGTGTAGGCGATAAAGCAGGCTGGACTTCACCAGCGGGAACTGTATCGGTAAAGTCTGACAATACAATCGGTATTGGTAAATATCAGACAGTTGTGTCTGGCAAGAGCGGTACATGTCGAAGCGGATATGTTGAACTTCCGAAGGCAATATCAGAAAATTTTGTGTTTGAATGTGATTATAAATCTACTTCAGATATAAATGTATCAGATCTGGAGTTAGTGGAAAATAAAAATTCAATATACTCAAATCACGGTGTATATTCAAATGCTAACTTTGCGTTTACTATGGCAAGGCCAAGAAACTCAAATTGTTATGTGTTAAATAATAAGTCGGATGACAGCGGTTTGTCTGTTGCCAGTTATTCTGATCCCATCTTTAAAACAAAAGATATTACAGATAATCCGTGGATACATGTAAAGGTTGTCGGTGATATGACAAATCAAAAGGTTATTGTATATATAACATCACTGGACGGAAAAGAAGAATATCATCATGGAATGTATGATATGAATGTGGGAAGAGGGAATAAAATAACCTCATGGAAATGTATTCATTTACTTTCTCCGACAACAGGAGGTGATACCTGTATTGATAATATTGAAATATATAAAGCTCGCAAGTCAGATCTTGCACCTATATATCATAAAGTAAAAATGATATGCAAGGCATATTCATTTGAGCAATATGTTCTGGATGGTGAGAGCGTTATAAATATTCCTGATATTTCAAGCTACGGACAGCATTTCGAGGGCTGGAGTATAGGCAATGATACAACAAAGTATACGAGCGAGCAGTTAAAAAGCGTGCCTATAACTGCTCAATGTGAGATAATCGGCCACATAGGCGAAGGTTATATTGAAGCGCTAAGCAATATAGAATTCAAGGATTTTCCTGCGGGTAATGAACTTGTTATGGGAGCGGATGAAAATACGTTTGGTTCAAATCTTATTTCGGTTTCAATTACAGGTGAACAGGGTACAAGTCTTGTTACAAATCCTGACAATAGAGTAACAGATTATAAAGTGGAATGGACATTTGACGGTTTTCGCACGCTTGATGGCGCTCCTACAGGTGAAAGCGGGAATAAATACTGTGACAGTTATGCTCTTTTAGAAACGACAGACATATCTCATAACACAGCGGTGAATTTTAAATTAAAGAAAACATCCGCTAATTATTATGGCAAAGTAACAGCTACAGTCACTTATAACGGAAAAATGCTCGCAGTATCAAAACCGCTTGTGCTATTGGGCGATAAATCGCAAAACAGTGCGGTTATTCTTCCAAAAGGCGGATATACAGCGAACTTTAATAAATACGAAAGCTCCCTAATGGGATATGATGCGGAAAACAACGACATAGTCACAGGAGACTGGTCTAAGTCAGGCTCAGACGTAACATATATGTCTTTACAATCCGATAACAGCGGACAATTCCTGTCGTTTTCCAGAATGGCAATCGGAAATTCGTCCTTTACGCATCAGGAAACAGGCAATATTGAAGGAGAAACCGTATTTGAGCAGGATATACGCTTCGGCATGAACGGAAGCATTGAATACGGCGCAGACACGTCAAAAGGCACTACCACGGCGTTTAACTCAACAGCGTTTAAGCTGAGCTTTGCAAATTCAAAATTCAGTTTTAACGGCAAAGAAATAGGCTCAGGCGCAAAGGATACATGGTATCATATTGTTATAACCGCCGACCCGACTTCAAAGCTTTGCAATGCAAAAATATATGAAAGCGATACACTTACAGCTCAATCGGAAACGGTTCCCTTTGACAGCAGCTTTACAGAGGGCAAATATCTGAGGTATACGCTCAGTGATAAGACTGCTAATACGGCAATAGATGTCAACAATGTGATTGTACGCAGAGCTGAAATTGACGAAGATACATTTATTGTAACAGCTCCGCAGACTGCGGATATTCCAGAGAGCGGAACGCAAACGGCAGATTTGACAGTAACCGCAAAAACAGAGGACGGTACAAATGCGCTCGGAAAAGCCGAATGGATAATTGATGATGAATTTGCCGAGGGCGTAAGCATTGCTTCTACAGGCAATCAATCGGCACAGCTTAGTATAAGCGCAAACGCGTCATCAGGCGAGCTTCCTATAAAAGTTACAATAGACGGATGGTCAAAGACTGTAAATATAAAGCTGATAGGAACAAAAAATAATATCGCCTTTACAAGTGCGCCGACAGGCGTGCAGATCGGCACAAACGCGCAGTACAGCGCAGTTTTAAGAAACGGTCAGGGCGATACAATCACCGGCGATATTACATATGAGTTATACAATGCTGAAAACACGGCAAAAATAACTCCTACAGGAATTAGCATAAACTCCTCAACGGGCGAGCTGACCGTTTCTGAAGATACGGCAGCACAGATTATAGGTATCCGCGCGTCAAACGGCGATATAAGTAAATTTGTAAGAGTAAATGTATATGACCTTAAATTTGCGTTCGGTACAGGTAGCGTTAAAGACGGCTACACACCTGTCAGCGCGTCCACTACATACAGCGAAAACCGAGGCTACGGAATAGAGGGGACAGCAACAGTCGGAAACGGAACAATGTCAAATCTGACATTTAAGGTAAAGCTTGAAAAAGGTAAGGTTTATAATGTTAAGGCGAAGTATAATGGCAAAATTGTATGTGAGAAAATCAACTCGTCCTTAACAGGTTTTGAACGCTTAAAATCCGCTCTTGAAACCGACACATATGACGTCGCAATTTTCGGAGATAATATTATGGACATAACTGTTCCGAAAGACAGCGTGATAGCGTCAGTAGAGATTACTCCTGTTACTAAAACTAAGGCAAGTAAGCCCGATTGGTGGGCAATAGGCGACTCGACCGTACAGCAAAACGGCTCGTGGGGGTATACTATTGCAGCAACTGAAACAACAGACCTTTCAAAGTATCCCGAGCTTGCAGAGGTTGTTAATGGTTTCCACAACAGCGGAAAAGCGGGCGAGCAGCATAGAAACTTCTATTCAAACGGCAGACTGAACAGTATTTTAACAAAAATGAATATTGGCGATGTTGTTTCCATAAGCGGTATGGGCACAAACGACTCGTCAAGCACGCTTGAGCAGTTTAAGGCGTATGATGAAGCGTATATGAACGCTATTATTGATATGGGCGGCTATGTAATACTCGGTTCATATACTCCATCAGGAAATTACGGCGCGACAGAGGGCAATGTTTATGACGCCGATACAATGACATTTAAGGGTATGCGTACAAACGCATATGACAGAGCGATTAGGGAATTGTATGGGGAAAACAGGGATAACCCGAAGCTATTAGGCTTCATAGATATAGGCAAAATAGCGGATGAAAAAATGACTGCTGATGTAAAAGCGGTATATGATACGGAAATATCAGAAGGAAAAAACGAAACTGGGGCAAGAACTGCAGCAAATGTAAAGGCAGAGGAAATGATGGCGTGGTGGAAAGACTACAACCATTATTATACAACCTTCTCAAACTATATTTTACCTGATATTATATCTGAAGCTGTAAAGCTTATACAGCAAATACAATAAATACAACTCTCTCTTTAAAGCATGAATTGCCTGTTTTATACAGGTAGTTCATGCTTTTATATAACAAATGCAAGCAAGCACATTTGTAAAAATACGGAAGTTATATTGAAAATTATTCTTGTTTATGATATAATAAAAATAATATTATAATGTAAACATATAAAAAGGATTGTCTGGTGGAAAGGTTATGGGAAAAAGAGAAAAATTTAGTTCAAGACTGGGATTTATATTAGTATCTGCCGGATGTGCGGTAGGACTTGGCAATGTATGGAAATTTCCGTATATGTGCGGTCGATATGGTGGTGCGGCGTTTATTTTAATATATCTTGTCTTTCTTCTTATACTGGGATTTCCGATTATTATCTGTGAGTTTTCAGTGGGACGAGGAAGCCAGAAAAGCTGTGCAGCTTCATTTAGAAAACTTGAAGCAAACGGGGCGCGATGGCATCATTACAGTTATTTCTGCATGGCTGGAAATTACTTGCTTATGATGTTTTACACTATGGTTTCCGGATGGATGTTATACTATTGCTATCGCTGTGCAATCGGTGAATTTACAGGTACAGTGTTAACAGCCGCGGCTGTAAAGGATAAATTTACAGATATGACTGCTTCACCAGGAACTTTGATTATATGGACTATACTATCAATTATTCTTGCGTTTGGCATTTGTTCAAGAGGACTGAAAAAAGGGGTAGAGAAGATTACAAAAATAATGATGGTATGTTTGTTGGTGCTTATTGCAGTTCTGGCGATTCATTCTGTTATGCTTCCGAGCGCTATAGAGGGAGTTAAATTTTATTTAATTCCTGACTTTCAGTCAATAATTGATAATGGTATAGGAAATGTTGTATTTGGCGCAATGTCCCAAGCGTTTTTTACGCTGAGTTTAGGAATTGGTGCAATGGCGATTTTTGGAAGTTATCTTGATAAAAGTCGTTCTCTTGCCGGTGAAGCATTAAGTATAGGAATACTTGATACTTTTGTTGCTCTTATGGCAGGACTTATTATAATTCCAGCATGTTTTTCATTTGGAATTGAGCCGGATGCCGGACCATCGCTGATATTTATTACACTGCCTAACATCTTTAATCAGATGGCAGGAGGGCGTATATGGGGAACATTGTTCTTTTTGTTCCTGTCCTTTGCGGCGTTATCAACCGTGATTGCAGTATTTGAAAATATTATATCCTTTGCGATGGATCTGTGGGGCTGGAGCAGAAAAAAATCAGTTATAGTAAATATTGTAGCAATTATTATTTTGTCTATACCGTGTATTCTCGGATTTAATATTTTGTCACAATTTCAGCCACTTGGTGAAGGAAGTAACATTATGGATTTAGAAGATTTTCTCGTATCAAACAATTTGCTTCCTATAGGTTCTATTGTATATCTTCTTTTCTGTACTACCAGAAACGGATGGGGGTGGAATAACTTTATTAAGGAGGCTAACAGTGGTAAGGGAATGAAACTGTCTGAAAAAATAAAATGGTATATGACATATGTTTTACCTATTATTGTAGTTGTCATTTATCTTAAAGGATATTATGATATGTTTAGTTCTAAGGGAATAGTATATATGGTGCCATGGTTTGCTGTAGCTATCATATTCCTTGGAGTCGTATTCTGGATGGCATTTAGCCGAAAGAGAAAAAAGCTATAGTTCTCCAGTCTTGTACTGTTTAATAACTTATTGCTTATGCTACTTAGAACAAAAAAACAAGCTTGACATATCGCTTGTTTTTTTGTTCTTTATTTTTAAAGTACGTAACAAGGGGATAGTGCATAAAATATGAAATAAGCATAACGCTAATTTAAGTCGAATAAATCACTCTTTATTATACTTAGATGTATATTTTTATTATTCTCATAAGCATAGCGTTAACAAACAACAAATCACAGCTCTCAAGAGCGTGTTAATGGTGCCATCTTCTCAAGCGGTTGCAGCGTTGTTAGATCCCAAAGGAAAGCCACAAGACGATCGGACTGCGGAATTTCAGTCCGCATCTCCACAGTATATGTCAAATTTGAATTATTTACAAGTGTAGCCTGACCAATCGCATCTAATGTTCCGCTTTCATTATATGCGGCGATCAATATAACACCATTTTTAGGAGGCCTGCTGGAAAGCTGGAACGTCACAATGGAGCCCTGCACGTCCGCTGTGACATTACCCCACTCAAAATCCGTTTTGACACCAGTGGCAGGGATAACCTCGCGTAAAGTTTCATCACAGATGGTACAGGAGTAAATTCTCAACCCATCTTCGGTTTCGGTCGCCTCCTGAATTACTTCACTCCTACCCCATTCATGCTCATGTTTGGGGTTTGGATCTGGATCTTTAGGCAGCTCTCCGTAATGCATTGTTACCCTTTGCAAAATAGATGTTAAATCAGGTGATTTCCAAATATTATTCCATTGCGCTTCTGTGCCTTTAAAGTATATGTCCGTCAAAGCAGTATTGATAAAAGCGTTTCTCTCTATATCTGTTACACTGTCCGGAATGATAAGGACGGACATAGTGCGACAGGAACTAAACGCAGACTCTCCGATTGTTGTTACACCTTGAGGGATTTCCAGACCGGTAAACATATAATAGCAGTTATAGAACATCTCTGTACTGATTTTGTCTATATGTTCAGGAAGTGTAAAAGGAAACAGATTCCAGCACCCCATAAATAGATTATCGCCCATTTTTACGGTGTTTTTATTACCAGACGCAAATGTCACAAAGTTCAGTGCTGTACAATTATAAAAGGCTCCAGATCCCAAATCTGCGATACTGGCAGGCAAATCTACAGATACCAGCTTCGTGCATCCCTGAAAAGCTCGTTGCCCGATTGAGCTTACTCCTTCCATCATAGACGCAAGCGCAAGATTTGCACATGCGCGAAAAGCATCATCACCAATGTTTTTTACACTTCCCGGAATAGTCACAGAAATCAGCGAGCTTTCACGGAAAGCGTTGCTTTTAATTTCTGTCACAGTATCAGGGATTCTGATGGTAAGCGAGTTACTCATCCAAAAGGCGGCCTTACCAATCGTCGTAATGCCATCTTCTATCACGATTTTCATAATTTTATCATTGTAACTGTACCACGGCTGATCTGAACAACTGTTAAAATCAGGCATAGCTCCTGTACCAGAGATGGTCAGAGTTCCCGCCTTTGTCAGCGACCAGCTAAGTCCAGTACCAAATTGTCCATTCACAATGAGTTCATTGGCACTTTCGTCTGTCGGCGGAATGTAGCCCTCCGGATAGCGTGTAATATAATGGCTAACATCTCTTTTGAATTCAGCTTCTGTCATGGTGCGTCCCCAATGAACTTTTCCCAAGTAATTTCCCTCTGCTAATACCAGTCCATTGTCACTCACTTGAAGAACGATTACAGTATGGGTATCATTGTTTGTACGTAGGATATCTCCAATTTTTACCTGATCAATCGAAACTGACGTGTACTGCCTTGCAGGCAAATTCCCAAAGGCTATGTCGCTTAACTGAAACGCGAACGCCACACAACCTGTTGCAATAATGTTTTTCCCATCGATGGGTCCACCTTTAAAATTTTTATAGGTATGCGTGTGATCATTCCATATCGTTCCTTCCGCTAACCCTTCAACATTCTTCTGGGCAATGAGGATGTTATAGACCTCATCAGGGGTAGGAACCGCATCGTCGTCCGCAGCCAGAGATGAGTATGGCAGCAAAGACAGTATTATACCTAAAGCCAGATAAATGGCTAATAGACGTTTCCATAGTTTCATAGAGATTTCCTCCTAATATTTATTATTTTTCCATTTTACTATGTTTCAGGCAAAATGTCAATGAAAAAAGAAACGAAAAAGTTTCATTTATTCTATTCCGGAATAAGTCTTGGTTTCTGCATATTTCTCTTATCCTTAGCACAGATTTTGTCAACAACTTCATATTCTCTGGCCGTCAATTCAACCCATGCGGGACGAAATCCACATTTTACAGCATTACGCTCAGATTTTATATTTGACCATGCAGCACAATAAAAAGGTACTTTGCCTAAATCAATAATTTCGCAAGCCAGATTGCTTGTCAGAGCTGACGCAATTCCTTTTTGCCTGTATTCGGGTAATACATCAATTCCTATTTGGTACATACTTTCACAATCAGCCGAACAAGCTGCTAATCCAACAAGTTTATCTTTATCGTATGCTCCAACTCCCAGAATATCAAATTCCTTTCTTTCAGCACAAAGCGCATTACTCCATTCAGGCTTGTATAATTTTTCAAAATCATGCTTATATAGAAGTTTTACGTCATAATCACATGTAAGGCGTTTGATTTTTGTAATATCAGGCAAAAAATATTTAGCCATAAAGCATATTTTAAGCCCAAAGATATTTAATTTTTCGTTCAATAGATATATATTAGGAGTTTCAAAACAACGATAGGCAGGATATTTTTCTATAAATTCTATTACTGCCGTTTTTGTGCGTTCACTAACTTGAGCAACAATATTATTGCCATAGGATACCAAGTCGCATTCATACGGCAAATGAAGATAACTTCTTGCTTTACTATTTCTTTTAGAAATAGTAACTACATTATTATTCCGTAAAAAATCCTCTGCCTGACAATTGCAGTCATATGCGGATTGCTTTAATGCAATATCGAAAATTTCTTCATTATTCATCTATTGTTACCTTTTAGTTTGATTAACCATCGCTGCTTTAACAGTGTTTTTCATAAGCATCGCTATTGTCATAGGGCCGACTCCACCCGGTACAGGTGTAATCGCAGCAGCAATTTTTTCAGCGCTTTCAAAATCTACATCTCCGCATAATTTCTTGTTTTCAAGTCTGTTTATACCTACGTCTATAACAACAGCGCCTTCCTTTATCATATCACCATTAATAAAATTAGGTATTCCGACAGCCGCTATAAGTATGTCAGCCTGTTTCGTTTTATCGGCAAGATTTTTTGTTTTTGAATGACATATTGTCACTGTTCCGTTCTGGTGAAGTAAAAGCATAGCTTGCGGTTTACCTACTATATTACTTCGTCCCACAACAACGCATTCCTTTCCTCTTATATCTATGCCTGCTTCCTTAATAAGCTCCATAACTCCCGCCGGAGTGCATGGAACAAAGTCATAATTCCCGACCATAATTTTACCCACATTAATAGGATGAAATGCGTCAACGTCTTTTTCAGGAATAATTGCATTAATAACCGTTTTTTCATCAATATGTTTAGGCAACGGAAGCTGGACCAATATACCGGAAATACTTCCCTTTTTATTAAGCATATCTATAAGCGCGAGTAATTCTTCCTGTGTTGTATCTTCAGAAAGAGCGTATTTTTCAGAATAAATAGCGCATTCTTCACAGGCACGCTCCTTATTTCGCACATAAACCTGACTTGCGGGATCTTCACCTACTATGATTACGGCTAACCCCGGATTTATTCCTTTTTTCTTTAACTCTTCTACTTCTGTTCTCAGCTCTGACTTTATTCTTGCTGATACTTCTTTTCCCATTAACAGCTTTGCCATATTCATTCCTCCTTGTATTGCTTGGATTGTCTGATATAATATCGCCTTTAGGCGGTCTTATAAGACATCTGCTTTGATAACCGATTAAATCTGTTCGTCCGGCTTTATTCAATGCTTCATACACTAATTTATAATTGTCCGGATTTTTGTACTGCAAGAGTGCCCTCTGCATTGCCTTTTCGTGTGCACCTTTTGGAACATATACTTTTTTCATAGTAAACGGATCTATTTCTGTGTAAAACATACAGGTTGAAATTGTTCCCGGTGTTGGATAAAAATCCTGCACCTGCTGAGGATTTATATTTTGCTCATGCAGATATATCGCTAATTGTATAGCGTCACGAAGAGTGCTTCCGGGATGACTTGACATAAGATATGGTACAAGATATTGTTTTTTACCTATTCTTTTGTTAATTTGATAGAATTTATCCGAAAATTTATTAAAAACCTTATTTTCAGGTTTTCCCATATATTTAAGCACATTATCACTAATATGCTCAGGAGCAACTTTAAGCTGACCGCTTATATGATACTTGCACAATTCATTAAAAAAAGTATCATCTTTATCATTTATGAGATAGTCAAACCTTATTCCCGAGCGTATAAATACTTTTTTTACACCTTCAAGATTTCTTAATTTGCGAAGCAAATTAAGGTATTTTTTATGTGAAATATCCATATTATTACAAGGCTTTGGATATAAACATTGCCTATCTTTACACGCTCCTGAGACAAGCTGCTTGTTACATGCAGGTCCTCTGAAATTTGCAGTAGGCCCTCCGACATCGTGTATGTACCCTTTAAAATCAGGCAGTTTAATCATTTCCTGAGCTTCTTCTAAAAGTGATTTATCGCTTCGTGATGTTACTATACGTCCCTGATGAAAAGCCAAAGCACAGAAATTACAACTGCCAAAACAACCGCGATTTGCCGCAAGCGAAAATTTCACCTCAGAAATAGCAGGAATACCCCCATCCTTTATATACATAGGATGATAATCCTTTACATACGGTAATGCGTAAACATCATCAAGTTCATTTGTATTTAAAGGAAGCATTGGAGGATTTTGTATTAAATATCTGTTGCCATGCTTTTGTACAAGCGTTTTGCCTGTATACGGATTTTGCTCATAATACTGAAGCCTGCATGCAACCGCATATTGTTCCTTACTCTCAATACATTCCTCGCAACTCGGAATAATTACTGTATTTCTTTCATCATACTCTGATACAATATAGCATGTCCCTGCTATATCATTAATTTTATTTACATCTTCCCCATTGCGTAACCGATCTGCTATAGCAACAATCTGTTTCTCACCCATGCCATACATAAGAAGATTGGCTCTTGAGTCAAACAGTATTGAACGCCGTATTTTATTATCCCAGTAATCATAATGAGCGAATCGTCTTAGACTTGCCTCTACTCCACCTATAAGGATAGGCATTTCTGAGCCAAACGCTTCTCTTATGCGATTGCAGTACACAATTGTTGCTCTGTCAGGACGCATACCTGCTTTACCTCCGGGAGCATACATATCATCATGTCTGCGTTTTTTCGCGGCAGTGTAGTGGTTTACCATACTGTCAATATTTCCCGCTGATACAAGAACAGCAAGCTTCGGTTTCCCCATGCGTATAAAATCATCAATTTTGCGCCAGTCAGGCAGAGCGACAATCCCTACTTTATATCCATGATTTTCAAGAACCCGTGATATTATGGCGTGTCCAAAGCTCGGATGATCGACATATGCGTCGCCTGTTATATACAAAAAGTCAAGCTGTTTCCATCCTCTCTTTACCATATCTTCCCTGCATACAGGCAGAAAATCATTCTTCTCTATATTCATCAGCCTCATCCTCCGCCATGCTCAAATCTGCTCGGCTAACAAGCACATCTCTCGGTTTTGAACCATTTGCCCCTGAAATGATGCCTCTGGCTTCCATCTGATCTATAATCCTTCCGGCACGAGAATAACCTACGCTTAATCGTCTCTGTATACTTGATGTTGAAATTTTACCCTGATTAAGCGCAAGCTCAATCGCTTCCGGTAAAAGCTCATCACCATCTTCCTCAACATCAGGCGTAACACCATTCTCACCTGTTGCATGACGCTCTATTTCTTCGGCAAGATCATCACTGTAATGTGTTTCGCCTACGTTTTCCTTTATAAATTCAAGAACCTTTTCTATTTCCGAATCATCTACAAATGCACCCTGTACTCGTGTCGATGCCCTTGCTCCTGAAGGATGGTACAGCATATCACCACGTCCCAGAAGTTTTTCTGCTCCTCCTTTATCAAGTATGGTGCGGCTGTCTACCTGACTTGATACAGCAAAAGCTATCCTTGAAGGAACATTTGCCTTAATAAGACCGGTTATAACATCTACCGACGGTCTTTGTGTGGCTATAATCAAGTAAATACCTGCAGCTCTTGCAAGCTGCGTCAGACGGACAATATAATCTTCAACTTCTTTAGCAGCTACCATCATTAAATCAGCAAGCTCGTCAATAATAACAACAAGCTGCGGTATTTTTTCCTCTCCCCTGCTATCCATCAGCTTATTATATGATTCAAGCTTGCGGACACCCGTATCCTTGAACAATTCGTACCTGCGCATCATTTCAGTAACAGCCCAATTAAGCGCCCCCGCAGCTTTTTTAGGCTCTGTTACAACTGGCACAAGCAAATGGGGTATTCCGTTATATACCCCAAGCTCAACGACTTTTGGATCTATCATGATCATTTTAATATCTTCAGGAGAAGCTTTATACAAAATGCTCATAATCATTGTATTTATGCATACACTTTTACCTGAACCGGTAGCTCCGGCGATGAGCAAATGAGGCATTTTGGCGATATCACCTACAACAACATTGCCACCTATATCTTTTCCCAAAGCGACTGTCAATTTTGATTTCGCACTTTTGAATTCGTTTGACTCAAGTATTTCCCTTATCGATACAGCGCTCACTTTATTATTCGGTATTTCGATACCTACAGCGGCTTTTCCGGGAACTGCCGCCACAAGAACAGTTGACACGGCAAGATTAAGCGCAATATCATCTGCAAGCCCTACTATCTTAGACAGTTTTACGCCAGTATCAGGTTGTATTTCATATCTCGTGACTGCCGGTCCTTGTGTAACTTGCATAAGCTTAGCTTTAACTCCGAAATCATCCAATACGGAAATAAGTTTTTCGGCAGTTCGGCGCATTTCTTCCCGCTTATCACCTGAAACATTCTTAGGCTTATTAAGCAATGACAGCTTTGGATATACATACTCAATGACAGGTTTTTCTATTGCCTTATTAAACTCCTCATTATATGCGTCTTTTTCTGCCTGCGATATTTTCCCGGTTTTCTCAGCACTTTCAGCTTTTTTTTCTTCCTCTTGCATAGTGTCATCTGATACCAATATATCCTGATGTACAGTATCAGAACTTACTTCTGTATTGGCAGCAGCGTTGATTTCGGGCATATCACCAAAAATATCATCTATACCATTGGAAAATTCTTCTTTTTTTGTCTCTTTCGCTTGTGAGGAAGATTTTTTCTTTTTATTCTGTATATCATTCTTTTTGTCTGACTGTATATCTGACGCAAAAGAATTTGCCGCGTTAAGTATGTCTTCCGTATCTTCTGTATTGTACGTATATTCTTCTTTTTCCAATATACGTTGCCCGTAATCTTCTCTTAATTCATCATATTTGTTCCGTGCCCCTGTTGCCGCTCCTTTTATCAGCTTTGCGATTTCCGAAAAAATAGATATATTAGTTATTAAGCTGGCAAGAACAATAAGCGTGAGCGATAAAATTATGTATGAAGCAATGGTCTGTACCATATTGACAAAAAGTACAGATACGCAGCCTCCCAGCAATCCTCCGCCGCTGTAATCTGTATGCCCCAAATACATTGACATGGCAATATCATTATTACCGCTTGCAAGATTTATAAGAGCGCTTATATTAATAAGTATAAGCAAAATATATGTAGTCTTTTTCCAGAAACCTTCTATGTTTTTTGTTTTTACAAGATATGCTGTAAGTCCCGCCGTAATAACAGGTACAAAAAAACCACAAATTCCAAACAAACCGCAAAACACGGTTTTTATCCCTTTATTTATTATTCCGCCCTCTCCATAATCAATATACATAAATACCGAAAATAACAGAGTCAACATAATCATGGTGATAATATATGACGGCAGATAGTTTTTCTTTTGCGTATTCTTTTTTTTGCTGCTTTTTCCTGATGCTGATTTCTTTTTATTAGCCATAAAACCTTGCCTTTCTTCTGTATATAACAGTTATTTTATATGTCAGCATATAAAATGCATTATTAATTAAGTATACCATAAATAAAACAAAATTTCTATAAATGTTATCAAACTGTAATATTTGTATTTATAATTTCTTCCATTATCTGATTTTCCGACATAATATCCACTATCTTTCCTGTTTTATTTATTATATATACAATGCTGTAACTATGCATATCAAAATCATTTGCAATTTCCAGATAACTGTTGTTCTCGTCTGCGATAATATGTTTTACTTTATTTTTTTTCTTTTTATCATGAAACATAAGCTCTTTTACAAAATCAACATTGTATTTTTCATGCTGAGTAAACATATTTCCAAGCATTAGAAGCGCAAATAAAAGTATAGAAAAATTCATCTTTGTCAGATAAATAACATATATTCCCAGAGCTGCAACCGCAGCTGTAATTACGACGGATATTGCTGACATTATATATTTTGCTTTTCTGCTGCCGAAACGGTACATAAGAAACTTTTTTAGTATTATACCTCCGTCCAGCGGAAGTGCCGGAAGCATGTTCATTATAAAAAGCATTATATTGCATATATAAAAAAATCGTAACATTTCAGATTGATTATATTTATATATAACCGCTGACACAAATGCGGTAAATATATTAAACAAAGGCCCGCTTATATACAGGATAATTTCATCCGCAAGTGAGTAAACCATTTTATTTTTTAGTGAGAGATTTACTCCAAAAGGATGAAGTGTTATATGAGAAACCTTCAAGCCTATTGCTATTGCAGCCATCATATGTGCCGTTTCGTGACACAGCATTACTAAATATGTAATAGAAAACGTTTGCCAGTATCCTGACAAAAAGCAAAAAACAAACAGAGCTGCCGTAAGTATATTGATACGCAAATATTTTGTGATTTTTATCACAATTCACACCTCCCCTTTTAATTATATGTATATAACAAGAAAAGCAGTACACGCTGTTTCGCATACTGCTTTAAAAACTTTTATATTATCTGTTATTATAGAACGCAACGTATGATTTGTACGCCATATATATATCACTCTTTGCCGTAACCTCAAACGGCGAGTGCATTGACAACACAGGAACTCCACAGTCAATGACATCCATATTTAAATTGGCCACGTACTGAGCTATAGTACCTCCGCCTCCTTGATCTACCTTTCCAAGCTCGCTTGTTTGCCATACAACGCCATGTTCGTCAAGAATTTTTCCTACTTCATATACAAATTCCGCCGAAGCGTCAGACGACTCTGATTTACCCCTCGCTCCAGTGTATTTCATCAGAACCATTCCATAGCCCGCCAATGCGGCGTTACGTTTTTCATATACACTTTCGTAATTAGGATCAACCGCGGCGCCTACATCTGATGATAAGCACGCTGAATTTACAATAACGGAATTATAATCTGTAATACTAAAATTACCTACTGTTTTCTCTATAATTTCAGCAAGAGTCATTTCAAAAAACGCGCTGAGCATACCGGTATTTCCTGTCGAGCCTATCTCCTCTTTATCTACCAGAAGTGCCATTGCAGTCTTTTTTGGATTTTGTAAATCAAATATTCCTTTTAAAGTAGTAAACGCGCATACTCTGTCATCCTGTCCGTACGCGCCGATAAAGCTTTCATCCAAACCGACATTCCTTGCCTTAAAAGCGGGTACAATTTCAATTTCCGCGCTTAAAAAATCTTTTTCTGTGATACCGTATTTTTCATTTAACATTTTTAGTATTGAAAATTTGACTTTTTCTCTTATTTCCCTGTCTCCGAAAGGCATACCGCCAAACAATATATTGAGATTTTCTCCTTCAATACCGTCGGTCATTTTTTTTGTCATCTGATCTTTAGCCAAATGAGGAAGAAGATCTGTAATACAGAACACAGGATCTGCCTCATTTTCACCTATATTTAAAATAACCTTATGTCCGTCTTTTGTAAATATGACGCCATGAAGCGAAAGCGGTATAGCTGTCCACTGATATTTTTTTATGCCGCCGTAATAGTGAGTTTTCAGAAATGCCATATCATTGCTTTCATAAAGCGGATTTTGCTTTAAATCCAATCTTGGAGAATCAATATGAGCGCCTACAAGATTAACGCCTGATTTTATTTCCTCACTTCCGATCACTGCAAGTATAATGTTTTTATTTCTGTTTATCTTATAGACCTTATCTCCCGTCTTTAGTTTAGAAACTGTATTTATATCTGAAAAGCCATGCAGCCGCGCCATTTCGACTGATTTCTCAACACATTCTCTTTCTGTTTTTCCGGCGTCAAGAAAATCTCTGTATTCATCACATAACTCCAGCATTTCCTTTTTTTCACTGTCTGTCATGTGCTCATAAGCATTTTTTCTCGAATATGATAATTCCTCAAACAATTCTTTATCTGTCATATAATTTTACCTCCGTTTGTTATTATTAACATAATTATAGCACAAATACATAAATTTTTATCAGCTTTTATTATTATACCATATATATACAAATTTTCAATATGTCTGATTAAATTTGTGTATATCTTCTTTACAAGTTTTAACGTATTTAAACATACTTTATGCGCTATATTGTAAAATTCGTCCACAATTTACACAAAGTTACTCGATTTTGATTGATAAATTTATAACAGTGTGGTATAATATGCCTATGAAAGTAAAATATATTGACAATAATCTTATTGTCACAGGACTTAAAGATTTTAATTTAAAACACATATTTGACTGCGGGCAGTGCTTTCGTTTTAATCCTATTGATGAAAGCGCTTATTTTGGTATTGCAAAAGGTAAAGCATTAAAAATATCTCAAATTGATAACGTTGTCACTTTGTATAACACTACAGAACAAGACTGGAACGATATATGGTTTG
>CAJTPP010000001.1:85347-86639 GCA_910578235.1 uncultured Clostridia bacterium
AAACCCGCCGTTTCGTATGGTGACGGTATACGTATACTCAATCAAGATTTATGGGAAACCGTTATTTCGTTTATAATTTCGGCCAGCAACAATATTCCGCGTATAAAAAGTATTATAGAAAAATTTTGCGAAAACTATGGAAAACCAATTGAATATATGGGAAACACATATTACTCATTCCCTGATATACAAACCACAGCGAAACTTTCTAAAGAGGATATTTCTGTTATACGTTCAGGCTTTCGTGACAAATACATAATGGATGCCGCTCAAAAATTCTACAGCGGTGAATTATCCGATCAATACATAAAATCACTTTCAACTATTAATGCAAAAAAAGCTTTAATGTCTATTAACGGTGTAGGAAATAAAGTCAGTGACTGTATATTGCTGTTTGGTCTCAGCAGAACCGACTCTTTCCCTATTGATGTATGGATCAAACGAATTATGGAATATTGTTATTTTGACAGTGAACAAACTATCGAAACAATATCACGTTTTGCCGAACATAAATTTGGAGATATCGGCGGTTTTGCGCAGCAGTATCTATTCTTTTATGCCCGTGAAAACAAAATCGGTATTAAATAAATTACTTGTATTAACCTATGCAAGAAAGGCGGTGACTGTGGTGTTAGTTGATTTTAAACGAATAGTTGCATATATATGTCCGTTTTGTTCCAACATATCATCAAAATCAATATCAATTTTTCATTTTTCGGGAACCGAAAAGGTAGAGCTTATATGCCCAACACATGGATGTCATGAAACATGTGTATATATAACAAAAAAAAATTCAAAATATAAACTGGATATAGAATGTCCTTTATGCGGAGAAACTCATAACTATACAATTTCAAAAGAACATTTTTGGAATAAACCGCTAATATCCTATAAATGTCCGATTGCAGGGATTTCTGTTTTTTTTGCCGGCGAACGTCATCATGTGGAAACAGCATTAGAGGAAAGCTCAGACTTATACTCGGATATAATGGCTGATTTTGATGATGAAGAAGAAAATGACACTCTTAATATGCTGTATGCGATCATTGAAAAACTTCATATGTTTAAGGACAACAATAAGCTTTCCTGTATTTGCGGAAATGATGATATTGAATTAAATGTCGTAGGCGGCAATATTGTTTTAACATGTTCTCAATGTAAAAGATCAAAAATTGTGGAATGTTCAGAACAGAGTCTTGATAAAATGCAGAAAGCAAAATCAATAATGATTGGCGATTGAAAATAAATAAAAATTTATTAAAATTAGAAATTTAAACTATAAAGAATAAAAT
>CAJTPP010000001.1:86658-91112 GCA_910578235.1 uncultured Clostridia bacterium
AATTTTAAATGTTAGTATCAGCAACAGAAATGCTAAAAAAAGCCGTTGCAGGCAAATATGCTGTCGGCCAGTTCAACATCAATAATCTTGAATGGACAAAAGCAATTCTTACAACCGCGCAGGAAAATAACTCTCCTGTAATTCTCGGAGTTTCAGAAGGCGCCGGGAAATACATGACTGGCTTTAAAACCGTTGCGGCAATGGTAAAAGCTATGATAGAGGAATTAAACATTACTGTTCCGGTAGCTCTTCATCTTGACCATGGTTCATATGACGGATGCTACAAGTGTATTGAAGCGGGTTTCTCATCTGTGATGTTCGACGGATCACATTTCCCTATTGAGGAAAATGTTTTAAAAACATCCGAGTTAGTAAAGACTTGTCATGATAAGGGCATTTCAATTGAAGCGGAAGTCGGTTCTATCGGCGGCGAAGAAGACGGCGTTGTGGGCGCAGGCGAAATAGCGGATCCGAATGAATGCAAAAAAATAGCAGATCTCGGAGTTGATTTCCTTGCTGCGGGTATAGGCAACATTCATGGAAAATATCCCGAAAACTGGAAAGGTCTTGATTTTGACGCTTTAGCAAAAACAAAAGACCTTATAGGTGATTTACCATTAGTCCTTCACGGAGGTACCGGTATTCCTGCGGAAATGATTAAAAAAGCCATATCTCTGGGTGTTGCAAAAATCAATGTAAACACTGAATGTCAGCTTTATTTCCAGGAGGCGACACGAAAATATATTGAAGCCGGCAAAGATCTTGAAGGCAAGGGATTTGATCCAAGAAAATTGCTTGCCCCCGGCACTGAAGCAATTAAAGTAATTGTAAAAGAAAAAATGGAACTGTTCGGTTCAATTAATAAAGCTTAAATTTATGTAATATTATACATCCCTTTTCATAGATTTGATAAGGGGTGTATTTTTTATGCTAAAAAAAATTAAAATATTTTCGGTTATTATTCTGGTATCTTTTTTATATTGCGGCATTTTGGGTATGCTCTTTAACAATGTATCCACAGTTCCCGTATTTTCATCCCAGGCTTCCGATACAATTGATTTACCCATTGTAATGTATCATAGTGTTCTTAAGGATCCTTCCTCATCCGGCAAATACGTTATAACACCTGCCGAGCTTGAAAATGATATCAAATATTTAAAAAATCACGGTTACAGCTTTGTTTCGGGAAGTGATGTTATCAGTTATACTTATAATAACACACCTTTACCTGAAAAACCTGTCATGCTTACTTTTGACGATGGTTTTTATAATAATTACAGCTATGTTCTGCCATTATTACAGAAATATGACGCAAAGGCTGTTATTTCTATTGTCGGCCAGTATACTGATGAGTATTCCGAAAGCAACATTCAGAATGTAAGCTACAGTTATTTGCGTTGGAGTGATATCTATGATCTGTTTTTAAGCCATCGTACAGATGTTGGTAATCATTCATATAATTTTCATTCTAATACCGATGGCAGAAATGGAGCAAAGAGGAATAAAAATGAGGATTTAGAACAATACAAAACTCTTTTTTATAATGATACGGCAAAAACACAGGAAACATGTCTTTCAAAAACGGGATTTGCGCCTGAAATATATACTTATCCTTTTGGCTCATATAGTACAGAAACAACCGATATTCTGAAAGAAATGGGATTTAAGATGAGTCTGATTTGCGAGGAAGGAATTAATCATATTTCACATGATCCCAATTCTCTTTTCCTGCTTAAGCGCTATAACCGTCCCAGTGGTATATATTCATCTGATTTTTTCTGCAAATGGGAACAGAAATAAAAATATATAGCACAAAAATAATCCCGCCATCAAGCGGGATTATTTAAATTATTTTTCTTTTTTGGTAAGTATATAATATTCAACTTCCGCATATTTACGAAGCAAATCCGACATATTTGTATCATTATTTTTCCATTCGCCGTCCGAATTAAAATGTCCCATTCCATTAATCTGCGGTATTTCTTCTGAAACTTTTGAGGTAAAAGCTCCAACGTCATTTTTGGGCAGATTTGCAGCGTCAAGCATAATGTTTGAAAGATAATTTGTGCTGGTTTTAACTCCGCTTTTACTTTCTATATCATAATTGGCCCATATTACAAACGGCACCTTATATCTTTTTTGCAGTTCCTCAAATGACAGCTCAGATAATTGCTTTCCGTACAATTCTTCAAAAAATTCCTGTTCAACAGCAGGCTGATGGTCTCCGAACATGACAACAACTGTAGGTTCATCATAATTTTTCAGATAATTGATCAGTTCTTTAAATGCTGTATCACTCTCTTTTATTAATGAAAGATACTGTTCGGTTTCCTGATATTTTCCTTTAAGATTGCTTATAGTTATTGTCGGAAAATTTTTGTCATCATATGTATATCCGCCGTGATTTTGCATTGTCACATTAAAAATAAAATTACGCTCGTTCTTTTTCTTCTTTGCCAAGCAGTTTATTACAGCTTGATATGATGTTCTGTCACTTATATAATTACGAACAAATTCCCAATCACTTTCATCAACATATTTGTCAAAATCAGTATCAAGACTAATAAACTCGTCAAATCCCAAGAGACTGTAAACCTTCTGTCTATTCCAGCATCTCGCTAAATAAGGATGTATGGCTGTTGTTTTATAACCATTCTTTTGCAGATACGCGGGAAGCGCGAAAGGATACGGTCTGGACACATATTGCAAATATGGCGTAGTGCCTGCGGGCAACAATCCCATTGTTAGACCGGTTAGAAACTCAAATTCCGTATTACACGTATATCCGCCGAACGGTGAAACAAGCAGTTCTCCTTTTATAGTATTTTTCTGCATATCACGAACAAACGGCATATAATCCTCATTTGTTTTCAATTCGCCTATAATGCCGAGGTCTGAAAAGCTTTCGTTCATTATCACAACTATATTAGGCTTATCAGATGTTATTTCCGCAGAATTATCTGCCGAGTCGGCAAGTATTTTTTCCACTGCTTCCTCATCATATCCGTCAGGTTTATTCAGCATCATTTTACGCACATTAATATAAAAACTATAAAAAGTTCCATGCGTATTGTTCGCATGATATTGATCAAAGACATCCATATCAACATCCGCAAAGTTTATGCCTGATATAATTGCAATAAACACCAGCGCAACTGCCGCTCCTCCGGCGGGAAATATAATGTTTTTGTACTTAAATTCAGGCTTAAAAGAAAACTTTGCTATCATAGCAATTACAAGCACAGTAATAACCGTTGCGGCAACAATTGGATAACGAAGATGAAATTCATAATTCTCCGCCACCTGCATCGCAGTTCCTACGGCAAGAAAATCACTCGGTATAAGAGGTGTACCGCGTAAAATATTCACTATAAAGCTTGCAAGATTAAATGTGTATCCTATAACTGTTACAATCATTGCGGACCATCTCATACTTCTTGTGACAGCAAAAAATATTGCCATAACAGCTGTATAAAACATAATATTGGCAAAATATATACCAAAAGAATATTCTGCTTTTCCCGCAAGTATCATAGATATTTGCATGCAGAAAAATGGGGTCAGCATAAATACTGCAGTTGAAATTATCTTTTTCATTCTTTCAGAAATTTTAAATTCAACAGCCGCCAAAAACCATACACCCGCTGTAAGTATATATGAGGTATAATACATAAAATACTCAAAGCCGTCCTCACCGTCAAAAATAGACGTATTAACACTTATGAAAGTCCATAGCGCAATTGATAGTATGCTTGCAAATAAAACCCATGGCCACTTTTTTATTCTGATCATACTATTTCTCCTTTATAATTTCTATTGCTTTCCGGAGTTGTACATCCTCACTGCGTTCTATCATAGATATACTTTCATCTTTATACTCTTCAGGCATTTCCACCACAATATCAGGCTCTATACCTATATCATGTATGCATATACCTTTTGGCGTATAATACTTGGCAGATGTAATACTTATACCCGAACCGTCATAAAACGGATATACATCCTGCACAATACCTTTCCCGTAGCTTTTTGTGCCTACAACCGTTGCTTTCCCATAATCTTTAAGCGCTCCTGTAAGAACCTCAGAAGCGCTTGCGCTGTTACCGTTAATAAGCACAACCATAGGTATATCAATGCATTCAGCATCAGAATTATAATATTTTCTCTCACCATTTTTACTTTCTGTGTATGTTATTGCTCCCTCGGGGAGAAGCATATCCGCTATATCACAAGCGCCTGTAAGCACGCCTCCGGGATTATCTCTGAGATCTATAATGAGCTTTTTCATTCCTTTATCCTGCAGTTCTTTAATATTATCACTAAACTCCGAATAAGTGCTATGCTCCCCGTTTTCGGATTGCATATTAAAGCCTGTTATACGCAAATATGCAATTCCGTCATCAAGAATTTCTGACTTAACAGAGTCAGATGCAATATCTTTTCGCTCAACATCA
>CAJTPP010000001.1:91122-106279 GCA_910578235.1 uncultured Clostridia bacterium
TTGGTATGTAAACCCAAATTTCTTTACCGTCTCTTATTAAAGTGATATTAACAGTTGTGCCTTCAACGCCGGATTTTATTATCTCAACCGCTTCTGAGAGCTTATCGCCGCTGTATTCGACGCCTTCCACAGATTTCAAAATATCTCCGGGTTTTACACCCGCGTTATATGCCGGACTATCTTCAAGCGGCGCGATGACCTCAATCTGATTATCTTTGTTCACTCCTACAATTATTCCAATCCCCACATAACCGTCCTGAATACTGCCAATATATGATGAAAATTCTTCCCGCGTGTAGTAATGTGTATATGGTTCTTCCAGCTTTTCTATATATGCCTTGACTGCGCTTTCTCCAAGTTCATTGCGGTCGTAATCATATAAATATTTATTTTCAAGCATTGTATCAACCACTTTTATCTTTTTATCGAACGCATGTTTATCATCGGAAGTAATAAAATATACTGACATATCCTTTACAAATGAGGTGAGTGCACTGCTTATAACCGCAGTTGTTACAGCGGTTATAAGTACTGTCAATATTATTTTCTTTTTGCTATCCATAAAAATTCTCCTTTATAATACGGCTATGCATATTTCATAAATACGCAAAAATATTGGGGGCGAAAACCCCCAACATTGTAATTTATATTTTCATTGAGTTTGATTCAAGATATTTATGCACCATCATTGCCACCTTAAAGACAATTGCCTGATCAAATTTTCTTAAATCCAAGCCTGTAAGCTTATATATTTTTTCCAGCCTGTATACAAGTGTGTTTCGATGAACAAACAATTGTCTTGAAGTTTCGCTTACATTCAGATCATTTTCAAAAAATTTATTTATTGTAAGTATTGTTTCGTCATCAAGAGTTGATATATCTCCTTTTTTAAATACCTCCTGAAGGAACAGTTCGCATAACTTTATAGGAAGCTGATATATTAATCTGCCGATACCAAGGCTGTCATAATTTAAAATATATTTTTCTTCATCAAAAACCTTCCCTACTTCAAGCGCTATCTGAGCTTCCTTATAGGCGCTGTTTATCTGATCAATATTCAGCGCGACAGTACTAAGTCCTACACAAATAGTAAACATGGTTTCCGCGCTTACAGTATCCACTATTGACTGAGCCGTAGCTTCAAGCTTTTCGGAAGACTCAATGTCTTTCAGTTCTTTAATAAGTACAATATTAGTCGTATCAATATTTATAAGAAAGTCTTTTTCTTTATCAGGAAACATATTTCTCAGAACATCATATATTCCGTTTTCACCGGCATCAAGCACTTTTATATAAAATACAGCCCTTGGAGTATCTATATCCACATGCAGTTCACGCGCCTTCTGATGAAGGTCAAATGAAAGAAGGTTATCAAAAATAATATTTTGCATAAAATTTGTTTTGTCATATTTTTCGTCATAATAATGACGCACATTATTAGCTGCTACAACAAGCGAATTACAGCAGTATTTTGAAACCTCATCAGTACCGTCAACATATACCACATATTCGGCATAAGGTTTATTTGATATTGCCCTTACGGTATAACCGTCCTTAAATAACAGCTTATCATTATTCGCTGCCGCATATACAAGATCATCTATGATTTCCCCATTCGGCTCGCTGCCGTTATTAGCCAACACCAGTCCGTGAGAGTCGACTATGCCGAATTTTTTTGAAAAAACATCAGCCATCTGTGTTACAATGTTCTGAAACGCCTTGCTTATCATCTTAATTCCTCCATCTATCTATCAAAAGATACAAAATATACGACTATATATATTTATTATACATTAAATGTTCTACAAATGCAATAGCTCTTTTACAATTTTTTTCATAAAATTTGCACTTATAATAAAATAGCAAAATATATGTAAATTCTTCTGCGCGCATGATGCTGTACAAAAATAACACTGATTTCTCAGCGTTATTATCAGATTTTATCTATTGCCATTTGTCCGTATGATATTTCTTTAAATCCCATGCGTTTATATACAGCTATTGCACTATGATTGTCCTTTACAACTTCAAGCCTAAACCGTTTTGCATGGCTGTATTTTTCAAACACAAAATTAAAATACTGTTTTGCAAATCCTCTCCCCCTGTATTTTTCATCCACATACAGATCAAGAATTTGGGCGCATATTCCTCCCACTTCTGTCTCATAATAACATGTCACATACGCGAAACCCGCTATATCATTATCTTCACAAAATACATAGCCAGTCAAAGTATCATTACCACCGACAGCTTGTCCGATATTTTGTTTTATAATATCCATAGGCACTTTATGATCAAGAGCATCACTTGAATAGAATATCTCAGACATTTCAAGAACCTTGTCCATGTGCCGTTCTTTCATTATTTCAATGTTCATATTAACCGCCAATCTGACATTTTAAGCCTGATTTTTCTGCTGTTACAAGCAGTTCTTTCATATGTTTATCAGGAATAAGCTCTACGCCATCCAAAGCGTATTGTCTGCCAAGTCCTTCATATTTCCCCTGTCCAAGTCTGTGATACGGAAGCAGATGAAGTTTTTCCACCCCCGGCAAAGATGCTGCAAACATTGCAATATCATCAATTTCCTTATGTGTATCATTAAATGCAGGTATTACAGGCACGCGAATTGTTAAATTTACCAATCCCGACTGCGCAATTTTTTTTGCATTTTCCAAAATAAGCTCGTTGGGCTGAGTTGTAAATTCTTTATGTTTCAAGCTGTTCATATGTTTTATATCCATGAGCACATAATCAAGAAACGGCAAATATTTTTGTATGATTTCCCACTTTGCAAAACCTGTCGTTTCTATTGCCGTATTAATACCGTAATCTTTACAGGCATGCAGTAAATGAGGAGCAAAATCAGGTTGTAAAAGCGCTTCTCCGCCTGAAAGGGTAACTCCCCCTCCGCTTCTGTTATAGTAAAAAATGTCCTGTTTGATCACAGGCATAACATCAGCAACAGTCACATCCTGACCCATAATCTTTTCCTTGCCCTCAAACAGCATCGTCTGTACACCGAATTCCTGAGACTCGGGATTACAACACCATTTACACCTAAGAGCGCACCCTTTAAGAAATATTATTGTGCGTATTCCCGGCCCGTCGTGGATAGAATATTTCTGTATATCAAATATTCTGCCCTTAGCTTTCATATAATTTTCCATTATGATTTCCTTTATGCGTTAAACGCCTGTTCTGTTCTGTTTATAATATCGTCCTGAAGCGAGCGTGAAAGGGTGGTAAATAACGCGCTATATCCTGCCACGCGAACCACCAGTGATTTATAGTTTTCCGGATGCTTTTGAGCATCAATCAGAGTTTCCTTGCTTACTACGTTAAACTGCATATGCATACCCTTTTGGTCAAAAAATGCCCGTATATATGACGAGAAATTCTGCAATCCCTCTATGCCGCTTAACGCTGACGGATGAAACTTCTGGTTATACAGGGTGCCGTTGGAAGCAATTCCATGATCCAGTTTTGCGACTGAATTAGCTGCAGCTGTAGGCCCGAATTTATCAGAGCCGCTGCGCGGCCCCACACCATCCGCAATAGGCGTATTAGCCAGTCTGCCGTCAGGCGTTGCGCCTGTCTGTTCGCCAAGAGGTACGTTTGCAGACACAGGATACAATCCGGCATGGAACATACCGCCTCTCGGATTTTTGTAGTTTTGCAGCTCCTTAGTATAGACATATGCCACATCGCGGGCAAAAAGATCAATTTCTTCAATGTCATTACCGTATTTAGGTAAGTTGTCTATCATGTCAAGAAGCTTGTCATAACGCTCCGCATCGGTTTTTGAAGATGTCCCCGCAAGGAACATACGACATATATCAGCAATCTGCTCCTTTGACACAGGTTTTCCAAGAGCAATAAGATTATCTACTACCTCCTGCGTAGCTATTCTTGCGGCTTTTGGCGTAAGACCTTTGCCGTAATTATGTATAAGCGCATCTTTAAAATCAGCCATTGATACTAATTTCTTCTCAAAAACAAGAGTTTTAACAGCATATAAAGCGTCCGTCATATTTGCTATACCAAAACCCTGAGGGCCTGTAAAGTTATAATGCGCCCCTCCCTCCTGAATTGTCTTTCCGCGCGCGATACAATCCTCAATCATGCATGAAACAAACGGAAGAGGACACAACTCACCATGAGCGACATCTATCGCGTTATCAGCGTTTACCATCAGACGTATCATATATTTCATCTGAGCCTTATAGGCATCGTAAAACTCGTCAAAGGTTTTCATATTCAGCACATCACCCGTCTGAATACTTATTTGTCTGCCCTTGTCCACGCCATTTGAGAATACAAGCTCCAGCGGACGGCACATATTAAAGAAAGCAGCATCGTGCCATCCGTCTGTTTTATGCGGAACCTGCGGTTCAACACAACCGATTATATTATAATTTCTCGCGTCCTCCAGAGTAATACCTCGGCTCATAAGAGCAGGAATAATCACCTCGTCATTATAATAAGCAGGTAATCCTATTCCCGTACGCGTAAGCTCCGCGCATTTTAACAAAAATTCATTAGGCGTACCATTCCAAATTCTTACAGAAAATGACGGTGCAGGCAATCTGGTATGCATAGAAGCCTGAATACACAAAAAAGATAAATCGTTTGTAGCATCGCGGCCATCCTCAGTCTGACCTCCGGCACAAAGATTTTGAAACAGGCTGTATCCGGCAAACCCCTCTGCTGAAGCCGCGTCACGCGCTTTATTAAGATCATTCAGCTTAATCCATATACAGTCCAGAAGCTCCTGAGCAAATTCTCTCGTAAGTATTCCTTTATTTATATCAGTTTCATAATAAGGATACATATATTGATCAAAACGTCCCGGCGAAATCGAATGTCCGCTTGACTCCATCTGTATAAGCATCTGAACAAACCAGAAAGACTGACATGCCTCATAAAAATTTGACGCTCCGTTTTCGGGAACATTGGCGCAGTTCTTCGCAATCAAAAGTAATTCCTGCTTTCTCGCCGCATCATGACATTGCTTCGCCATTTCATATGCCAGATGCGCATAACGGCGAGCATAATTAATTGCCGCTTTACAGGAAATAAGAGCAGACTCAAGAAATTCATGACGCTTAGCATAGTCAGCGTCATACACATTACATTTTTCAAGTTCTGCTTCTATCTCGCTTATATAACCTTTATAGCCGACTTTTATAACCTTACCATAGTCAACGGTAAAATGTCCTACTCCGTTATAAAAATAATTTCCAGGAGTAAACATATTGTGATCTATTGCCATAATAGCCTCGGGTGCCATATACGCCGACGCGAGCTCGCTAGTAGTTTTTCCCTTCCAATATGGATATATATTTCTTAATATCTGTTTATTTTCCTCAGAAATATGAAAAGGATCAGCCTCACGAAATTCAATCGTATCAAGCTCACTCTCCAGCCACTCATACGAATATTCAGGGAAAACCTGACAGCTTCTCGGAGCTTTTGTAGCGCTTCCTACAACAAGCTCATGATCACGTATTGTAATAGGAATATTTTCCAGAATATGCTCGAAAGCAAGAGCGCGGCGTTTTATAATAGGCAATCCCTCTGTTGCCTTATAACTTTCTGTAAGCAAAACAGCGCGCTCTACCTCAATCTCTGGCATTTTAGCAAACAGATCATCCAAAAGATACTGCACTCTGTCCGTTTTGGGAATATCGGTTATATTAAAGGTTTTCATAGCTTTACCTCTCTTTTGTTATATAATTCTTATAACAGTATACCACATATAGCTTTGTTTTTCAATAGATTTACACAAGAAATTGTGTAAATAACAAATTTTTAATTTCTATTGACAAATATATGCTTTAGGTGTAGTATATTAATATAAATAGAATTTATCTTCGGGGTATGTGAAATTCATAATCGACGGTGATTGACATTTTGTCATAAGTCCGTGAGCCTTTATACAGGCTGATTCGGTGTAATTCCGAAACCGACGGTAAAGTCCGGATGGGAGAAGATACTAATTTACGGAATATTTTTCACCCCCGAAGTGTCAGAGGTGATTTTTTTATGGATCAATATATGCGCCGAGCCATTGAACTCGCCCGCAAAGGTACAGGCTTTGTAAACCCAAATCCGCTTGTCGGAGCGGTCATTGTCAAAGACGGTAAAATTATCGGAGAAGGCTGGCATAAAAAGTACGGAGATTTACATGCGGAGCGTAACGCTTTAAAAAACTGTTCTGTATCTACAAATGGCGCGGATATGTTTGTAACTCTGGAACCATGTTGTCATCACGGTAAAAATCCTCCTTGTACCGAGGCTGTTATTGCAAGCGGAATTAAGAGGATTTATGTCGGCTCTTCTGATCCTAATCCTCTCGTTGCGGGTAAAGGCGTACAAATACTGCGCGATAATGGTATTGAAGTAATTGAAGGTTTCCTAAAAGATGAATGCGACAAATTAAATGATATTTTCTTCCATTATATCTCAACTCAAACTCCTTATGTGATATTAAAAGCGGCAGTGACAGCCGATGGAAAAATCGCCGCTTGCACAGGTAACTCAAAATGGATAACCAATAAAAAATCACGCGCGCATACTCACGAAACAAGAAAACGGGTGTCCGCTATACTCGTTGGCATTAATACGGTAATTAATGATGATCCAATGTTAAATTGCAGATCAAAGACCCCGTCAGATCCTGCCAGAATAATTTGCGATAGTACGCTTCGTATTCCTATAAATTCTAATATTGTCAGAACCGCAAAAGATATTCCGACTTATATCGCATGTGTTTCAGAAGATACAGAAAAAAAGAATTTACTTTCAAAATATGGCGTTCATATTTTGACACTGCCGTCTGATACGGGTATCATTAATCTTGCAGAGCTGATGAGAATTTTGGGGGAAATGAATTTTGACAGCGTGCTTATTGAAGGAGGCGCATCTATACATGCAAGCGCACTAAAGTCCGGTATAGTCAATAAAGTGCAGTGGTATATTGCTCCAAAAATAATAGGCGGCGACGGAAAAAATGCCGTTTCATCGTTAGGAATTACACGAGCAGCGGATGCTCATAGGCTGCGTAATCCGCATATAACTTTTTTTGATGATGATATTTTAATAGAATATGAGGTAAAATAATATGTTCACAGGTATTATAGAAGAAATAGGAAAAATATCTTCAATAAAACACAATTCGCTTTCCTGCGAGCTTACTATAAGCGCATCCGTTATATTTGATGATCTGAAAACAGGCGACAGTGTGGCTGTCAATGGAACATGTCTTACGGCATCGTATATAGACGGACACACATTTAAAGCGGATGTTATGGCGGAAACAATGCGAAAAAGTAATCTGGGTCTTTTGAAAACAGGCTCCAATGTCAATCTTGAACGCGCCATGCCCGTAAATGGTCGTTTCGGCGGGCATATCGTTTCCGGCCATATTGATGGAACGGGCTTTATTCAATCTCTTGTCCGTGAGGATAACGCTGTATGGGCAACAGTGACCGCTGATGAAAATATAATGAAATATATCATTATGAAAGGTTCTGTGGCAATTGACGGCATAAGTCTGACAGTGGCAAAAGTATATAAGGATGCGTTTGCTGTGTCACTTATTCCCCATACCGCATGTGAAACAACTTTGCTTTCACGGCGATCCGGAGACAAAGTAAATCTTGAATGTGATATTATTGGGAAATATGTTGAAAAGCTCATAGGAAAATCAAACGGTATAACCGAAGATTTTCTAAAAAAATATAATTTTTAGGAGGTTTTATATAAATGTTTGAATTTGATAAAATTGAACAAGCTCTATACGATCTGAGAAACGGCAAAGTAATTCTTGTTACAGATGATCCTGATCGTGAAAATGAAGGCGATTTAATTTGCGCCGCACAATACGCTACCACAGAAAATGTAAATCTTATGGCAACATACGCAAAAGGACTTATATGTATGCCAATGTGCAGTGAATATATCACAAAACTCGGACTTCGTCCCATGGTATCTAACAATACTGATAATCACTGTACCGCTTTTACCGAATCGATTGATTATATATCTACTACGACAGGTATTTCCGCCGAAGAGCGTGGAATTACGGCGCGTATGTGTGCTGAGCCTTCGTCATCTCCTTTGGATTTCCGCCGTCCGGGCCATATGTTTCCGCTGGAAGCAAAGCAAGGAGGTGTTCTTGAACGTAACGGGCACACAGAGGCTACAGTTGACCTGCTTCGTCTTGCAGGGTTATCAGCTGTAGGATTATGCTGTGAAATTATGGCAGATGACGGTACAATGATGCAGAAAACCGAGCTTATTGAATTTGCAAAAACACATAGTCTTACATTTATTACAATAAAAGATTTGCAAGCATATCGGCGCAGACACGATAAATTTATGGTACGCGTTTCAAAAGCAGCCCTGCCGACAAAATACGGCAATTTTGACATTTATGGATATAAAAATACTATTACAGGAAATCACCATGTAGCTCTCGTTATGGGAGATGTGGACAGCGGAGACAGCGTGCTGTGCCGTGTGCACTCGGAATGTCTGACAGGCGATGTATTCGGATCATGCCGCTGTGACTGCGGCGAACAACTGGCACAGGCAATGACACAAATAAACAAGGAAGGACGCGGCATTCTGCTGTATCTTCGTCAAGAAGGACGAGGAATAGGCCTTCTGAATAAAATCAAAGCCTATGACTTGCAGGAGCATGGATACGATACACTTGAAGCAAACGTAAAACTCGGTTTTGCCCCGGATCTTCGCGACTATAGTGAGGGCGCGCAGATTTTATGCGACTTGGGCGCGACAAAGCTCAGAATAATGACAAACAATCCCGAAAAAATATCTGACTTGTCAGAATACGGAATTGAAATAACAGAAAGAATACCCATTCAAATTCCCGCAAAAAAGGAGAATGAATTTTATCTTAAAACAAAACAGAATAAAATGGGACATATGCTGGATTATTAAATTTTAGGAGGATATATAAAATGAAAGTTATTGAAGGAGTTTTTTCAGGAGAAGGTTTAAAAATTGGTATTATTGCGTCACGTTTTAACGAGTTTATCACTTCTAAGCTCGTTAGCGGCGCAGAGGATTGTCTGAAACGTCACGGCGTTTCTGACAATGATATGTCTGTCGCATGGGTGCCCGGAGCATTTGAAGTCCCTATAATTGCAAAACGTATGGCCACAAGCGGGAAATATGACGCTGTTATCTGTGTTGGAGCTGTTATAAGAGGCGCAACCAGCCACTATGACTATGTATGTAATGAAGTGTCAAAGGGAATTGCGACAGTATCTCTTGAAACGGGTATACCTGTATTATTCGGTATTCTTACCACAGACACAATTGAGCAGGCTATTGAGCGAGCGGGCACAAAAGCCGGAAACAAAGGCACAGACTGCGCAATGTCAGCGCTTGAAATGATAAATCTTATAAAAAACATCTGATTTCGGAGGACTTATGATAGTATTTTTTGACATTGACGGCACAATTATTTCGGATGATAACAATCATATTATACCTCAAAGTACCGTCAACGCTATACAAACCGCCAGAAAAAGCGGACACTTTATGTATATCAATACAGGCAGGACAATTATGAATGTTGAGCCTAAATTGAAAAATATCGGTTTTGACGGTTATGTATGCGGGTGCGGAACATATATCGAATGCGGAAACGACATTTTGCTTAATAGAACACTCCCCCGGAACTTATGTCATGAAATTGCTCAGCTTGTATATGAATGTGATATGACACCTCTGTATGAACGTTCTGACGCATTTTTTACAGACAAAAGGCTTCGTGAAATCGGCGCCTTTAAAGACCTTAAAGCTCTGTTTAAAACGCAGGGGAAAGATATTTCAAAGGATATCAGCGATACTGATTTCGGATTTGACAAAATGGTTGCATGGTATGATGAAAAAAGCAATCTTGAACAATTTAAACGTGGCATTGAACAAGAATTCGATTATATAGACAGAGGCTATGGCTTCTGCGAACTTGCAGTCAAAGGTTTTTCCAAGGGCACAGGCATACAAACTGTATGTTCTTATCATAACATTCCCATAACTGACGCGTTAGCCATAGGTGATAGTTTTAATGACCTGCCTATGCTTGAAGCCGTTCCAAACAGTGTCGCAATGGGCAACAGCCCTGAACAATTAAAGTCATCAGCGGCTTTTGTTACAAAGGATCTGTTTGACGATGGAATTGAATACGCTTTGAAACATTATAATTTAATTTAAAACAACAGATAGAATAAAATCATATTTGCATGATTTTATTCTATCTGTTTTCTGCAATTAATCAATCTTTTTAACATTGGCAAATGCTGCCATAAGGCGCTTAAATCCAATTGTTTCAAATTGTATTTCAAGAATACAGTCATTACCGCACGGCGTTGCCTTCAAAATTTTTCCGATGCCAAATTTCCTATGTTCCACCACATCCCCCTCTTTAAAATCTGAATAATCTACCAAAACTGTTTTCTTTGGAGGCATATATTTTTCTTTTTTGGGAGCAGATACAGTATAAACACCCAATTTCTGCATTGTTTCAGCAATTTTCGGACGTATTGTTGTTTTATCTTCAAGATATTTACCGGGTATTTCTTCAAAAAACCTTGAAGGAACAGCAGGCGTTGTTTTACCGTGCATAGTACGGCTTACAGCCTTTGTTATATATAACTGACGCTTTGCGCGGGTTATTGCAACATAACAAAGCCTTCGCTCCTCCTCAACATCATCTTCATATTCCATTGCTCGAATACTCGGAAAAAGTCCTTCTTCAAGTCCGCTTAGAAATACTACAGGGAACTCCAACCCTTTAGCGCTATGTATTGTCATAAGAACAACAGAATCCTGATTTTCATCGTAATTGTCTGCGTCAGAAACAAGAGTTATATTTTCAAGAAATTCGCCAAGAGTATGTCCGGTTTCTTCATTTTTTTGGAATTCCGTTATCAGAGACATAAATTCACCCAGATTTTCAATTCTCGTTTTACTTTCAGTAGTATCTTCCAGCATAAGCGCGGGCATATATCCTGTATCATTCATGACACGCGCTGCCAGTTCTTCCAGAGATACAGTATCTTTTAATTTTCTCAGCGACTCGATTATTTCAGAAAATGACAGCAATTTGCTTATTGCCGTTTTAAATTCAGGATATTGATCGGCATGTGATACGACATCATATAAAGCTATTCCGTTCTGCTCCGCAATACCACGTGCCTTTTCAAGTGTAGCATTGCCTATTTTTCTTTTGGGTTCATTAATAATTCTGGCAAGACTGACATCATCATTTGGATTATGCACCACTCGAAGATAGGAAATGATATCTTTAATTTCCTTGCGGTCATAGAAACGCAATCCTGACAGTACTTTATAAGGAATACTTTCCCTCATAAGCATTTCCTCTATTACGCGGGACTGAGCGTTTGTGCGGTAAAGCACAGCGCAATCTGAAAATGTTCCGTTTTCATCAAAATATGCTCTGATTTGTCCCGCAATATATCTTGCCTCGTCATATTCATTTGTTCCTGTGTACACATATACCTTGTTGCCATCTCCCTGAGATGTCCATAAGTTTTTACCCATTCTTCCATTGTTGTTCGATATTACACTGTTTGCCGCTTCCAGAATGTTTTGCGTTGAACGGTAATTCTGATCAAGTGTAATTTTACGTACCTCAGGATAATCATCATTAAAGTTCAAAATATTATTAATATTTGCTCCTCTGAATTTGTATATACTCTGATCATCATCACCAACCACGCATAGGTTTCTATGCGATTGTGACAAAAGATTTATAAGCATATACTGGGCATTGTTTGTATCCTGATATTCATCTACAAGTATGTATTGGAATTTATTCTGATATTTTATAAGAACATCAGTATTTTCACTTAAAACCTTGACTGTATTTAAAATTATATCATCAAAATCAATAGCGTTATTCTTTCTCAGCTTTGTCTGATAACGAAAATATACCTTTGATATTATACTCATCCGATAATCATTGCGGTAAATATTTTCAAAAGTGGGCGCATCCATCAAATCATTTTTGGCGTTGCTTATAATAGAAAGAACATTTCTTGCAGGGAAGCTTTTCTCATCAATATTCAATTCCCTCAGACACTCTTTCATAAGAGTACGAGTATCAGCACTGTCATAAATTACAAAGTCACGGTTATAACCAAGCAAATCTATACAACTTCTTAAAACTCTGACACAAACAGAATGAAAGGTTCCTACCCACATATTTTTAGCAACATCTCCAAGCATATGCTCAACGCGTGTTTTCATTTCGTTAGCGGCTTTATTTGTAAACGTAATAGCAAGAATATTCCATGGATTAATATGCTTCTCAGAAATCATGTATGCAATACGTCTTACAAGAACAGTTGTCTTTCCGCTTCCTGCTCCCGCCAAAACAAGAACAGGTCCTTCTGTTGTCAGTACTGCCTCTTTCTGTCTGTCATTCAAATTATCCAGTAAATAATTCATTTTTTGTTCTCCTAATAATTTTATTATTTATGTCATATCACAATAAAGTTATTATACCACATTTCAAAAAAAATTTAAAGCCATTTCTTCAATATGTTTTGCAGTATAAGAGATAATTATTTCGGTAAAGTTAAAGTGTGAAAGGTGGTGATATTTTGAGGAAATCTTTTGGCGTTATATCTATTTTGATAGCTTCATTGTTTATAATTCCAGCTGTATATGCACAGCCTGCAGAAGTCATTCCTATAGGACAGACTGTTGGAATACGTTTGTATACAGACGGACTTCTTGTAATAGGTTCTTCGGAAGTAAACGGAAAAAGCATTGCCAAAAAATATGATATACAGGTTAATGATCATATCGAAAAAATAAACGGACAAAATATTGACAGTACGGAAGAATTTTCACAAATTGTAAATGAGCATCCTGACGGAGTTCGTTTGTCTGTAATGAGAGACGGAAAAAATATTGAAATTGACGCTGTGCCTGAAAAGGATGAGGATATTTATCGTCTGGGTTTATGGGTACGTGACAGTACTGCTGGTATCGGCACTGTCACATATTATAATCCTCAGACAAAAGAATTTGCCGCTCTCGGACATTCTATAAACGATGTTGATACAGGTAATATTTTACCCGTAAAATCAGGTAATATTCTTCACTGCAATATTTTATCTGTCAAAAAAAGCGAAAGAGGCTTACCCGGTGAAATAAACGGTTCATTCGACGGCGAAACAATAGGAGATATACATTAATTCTGATATAGGTATTTTTGGCACAATGACCTGCTCTGATTTTGATAACAGCGAGGGCGCAATCCCAATCGCCGCCAAAGATCAGGTTGAAACCGGAGAAGCATACATTGTGTCAGACGCTTTTGGAAATGAAAATAATAAATACACAATAAAAATAGAAAAAATAACAAACTCTTTAGATAAAGGACTGATTATTGAAATAACAGATCAGCGGCTCAAAGATATGGCCGGAGGAATTGTGCAGGGCATGAGCGGTTCTCCAATTATACAAAACGGTATGCTTATAGGCGCGGTTACACATGTATTTGTAAATAGTCCATTTAAAGGCTATGGAACACTTGCCGAAAATATGATTGATTTGCAGCAAAATAATTCATTCTGATTAAAAGGATAAAGGCTATGCCTTTATCCTTGCTATAATTCTATCAATTCTTTAGGAGAAGAAGTCAGATTTATAACAGTATCATACTCTACTGCGATGACATCCTCTATTCTTACGCCTCCAAACCCGTCAATATAAATTCCGGGTTCAACCGTTATCACATTACCATTTTGTACTTTGGTCTCACATTTTGGAGAAAAAACCGGATTTTCATGTATTTCTATTCCCAAGCTATGTCCAAGTGAATGTCCAAAATGCTCTCCAAATCCAGCGTCAGTAATAATCCTTCTCGCCGCTTCATCTATCTTACGGCACGGAATTCCCACAGCAATACTATTGATAGCCGTTTTCTGTGCTGTAAGCACAGTATTATATATTTCTCTCTGTTTTTCGTTTGCTTTCCCAACAACTACTGTCCTTGTCATATCAGAACAATATCCTTCAAAAACGCACCCGAAATCAAGAGTAAGAAAATCTCCTTTTTCTATAGTTTTATCCGAAGCAACACCATGAGGCATTGCGCTTCTTATACCAGACGCTGCAATAGTATCAAATGATAATGCAGATGCGCCCTGTTTTTTCATGAATATCTCAATTTCAAGCGCAATTTCTTTTTCCGTCATTCCCGCAGAAATTTTATTCAAAATATATTCAAAGGCTTTATCACCTATTTTTTCAGCCTCGGCTATTTTTTTTATTTCCGCGCTTTCTTTATATTTCCTCGGTTCATTTATTAAATTTTGCATCTCCACAAAATCCTGATTACTTCTCAGTTTCATACGAAGCTTTTTATATTCAGCCACATTCATAACCATTTCTTCATAACCAATATACTTTTCGGGTATTTTTGAGAATATTTTTTCAAATCCTTCCTTGATATCAATAACTTCAAACCCAGTTGTCTGCTCATGAGCCTGTATCGTGTATCTCGAATCAGTTATAATATATTTTCCGCTGTGAGAAATAAGAAGAAAGGCATCCTCTGACGTAAAACCACTGTAATAAAATATATTAGGATAACCTGATATAAACACAGCTTCATTATCATGCAGCCTTTCACACAGTCTGTCTGATCTGTTAATCAACATTTATCATCTTCTTTCACCAAAACATTATCGTTCAGCCAGCGCTTCAAGCGCAAGCTCATAGCCCTTAAAACCAAGTCCGCAAATCTGTCCTATACACTCCGGAACAATTACTGAAGTATGACGAAATTCCTCGCGTTTATGTATATTAGAAATATGAACCTCTATTGTATCAATTTTAACCGAACCAAGCGCGTCACGTATAGCGTATGAATAATGCGTAAAAGCGCCCGGATTTATTACAATACCGTTATAAATCCCCATAGCTTCGTGAATTTTTTCCACTATTTCACCCTCAAAATTACTCTGAAAAAAATCGACTTCGACATTAATATCTATCGCTTTTTTCTTCAATCTTTCTTCAAGTGACTTCAAAGTGCTGTCACCGTAAATGCCAACCTCACGAATGCCAAGCATATTTAAAT
>CAJTPP010000002.1 GCA_910578235.1 uncultured Clostridia bacterium
AAAATTAATCGCTTCGGCAATAGCGTTTGTCGCTGTTGCCTGTACTTCCTGAAATGCGTGTGTGTAAATTGACAGCGTTGTTGTCGGTGAAGTGTGTCCAAGACAGCTTTGAACGGTTTTAACGTCAACACCTTGCGAAATCAGCATACTTGCATTTAAGTGCCTGAATTTATGCGGTGATACAAATCTCATTCCTGTCCGCTTGCAAAATTCCTCATAATACTTGTATGGCGAAGCCGGATCCATAGGCTTGCCCTCTGCCTGTGTAAAGAGCCTGTCCGTTTCAATCCACTTTGTGCCAAGAGAAGCCTTGTAATTGTCTTGCCATTCTTTGTACTGTCTTAGTAAGTCAATGACTATATCAGGCATTTTCAGACTTCTGAAACTTGTTTTTGTTTTAGGTGTGTCTGTGTAAATACCTTTTTCCTTAGTCCATTGTGATGTGCGTCTGACAGAAACAATACCTCTTTCCCAATCAAAGTCTTTCCATTCAAGTCCGAGAAGTTCGCCTCTGCGGAAGCCTGTGTATAGTGCCAGCTTAAAGAATACAACATATTTGAAATTGTAATCGGCTTCTTTATCAAACAAATTCATAAGCTGTCTGACCTCGTCAAGAGTGTAAATTTCCACTTCCTTTTTATCAGAAGCAGGGAAGGTAACATTCCGACAAGGATTGTTTTGAAGCATTTGCATTTTGATTGCGTATTCAAAAATGCACGATACAAGCGATATATGTAATTTGATAGTCTTTGTTGAGAGTGTTTTCCCAGCCTTGCCCTGTGAATTTTGGCATTTGTCTTTATGCAGCTCATTTATGAATTTTTGAATGTGTCGCGGTGTTATCTTGTCCATTCTTAAATGTCCGATTGCCTTGTAAATTCTCGGCTCAAGACTACGATAACCTCGTATGGTCTGAGGTTTCATTTTAAGTTCTGCATATTCCTCAAACCATTTGTGAGCAAAATCCTCAAACTTCATTGTCGCTACAATGTGTCCGTTCATACACGCTTCCTCAAACATAACCGTCTGACGGTTAAGCTCTTTTTCAATTTGCTTCGCTGTCATTTTTTTATCGGGTTTCCAAGTCATTGACTGTTCGACTTGTTTTCCGTTTGTATCATAGCCACAGCTTACCCTGATTTGGTAGCTGTCGCCCCTTTGTCTAATGGTTGCCACTATATAAATCTCCTTTCAATATTTATCTGTGACATACCCTCTGCTTGAATATATTATATATCTCATACAGAGGGTAGTCAAGAATTATTTATTTTGCAGTACTACATATCTTTTTCAAAGTATTTCAACAATACAGCTTTATTGATTAGTATTTTACCTCGTTTGCCTGCACCGCTTCTTATGTATGGCAGTTTGTTTTGTGCTACAAGCTGTCTGACAGTATGCTCAGACAGTCCGCTGATTTCTTCTGTACATTCCTTTATAGTGAGTAATTGCGGTTTATCAATGCTTTTTGCTTGTGAAATAGTCATCTGTTCCTCAACGGGAATGTTGTCAATTAGTGATTTTATCTGAGAGAGTAGTTGTTGTTTTTCTTTTTGCGTCATTCCTATCCCTCCCTCGATTATTCGCCATCTGACAAATATATCCGCGTTACATCATCGCGGTGATGTCCGAGAAGCTTAGATACTTTTTTACGCGCGACAAAATCAGAGAAGCCTAATGCTATAAACTTCTCGTATTGCTCGTGCGCAAACGTATGCCTTAAACCATGAAAAGTAATACGGTTATTCGTAAATTCTTTTCTGTGATACGCAATAAAGCATTGCAGCCGTTTCATTGCGAGATGTGTTTTGTCATCGGGTTTGACAAATAGCTTTTGACCGATGGGGGTTACATTAAGCATATCTCTTAATGTAATTCTGATTGATTCGTTAATCGGAACATACCTTGTCAGTCCGCCTTTTCCTTTTACGAATAACCTGCCTATATTAAGCGCGTTGTTCGCATCGTTGGTATCAATCCTAAAACATTCCTCCAAACGTAGTCCGGCATAACGCGCAAGCGCTAAAATTGCAGTATAGTCCTTATGACCGTTTTCCATAGCACAGGCAAGCATTAGATTATATTCACGGTCTGTCCATGTTCTGTCAACACCACCGAATATACGACGTTTTAAATCTAATTTATCATTAGTAGGTAATGCCGACCTCGTGTACGGCATATTGTCGTGGAAAAATCTTATTGCCGCAAGCTCGGTCTTGATTGTTGATGCTGACAGTCCTTTACTTTGCATATACTCCACATAAGCAAAAATATGCTTCTTTGAGATATTGGATAGCTTCTGCAAATTATATCTGTCTGCAAGGAACACCATAAATCTCTTAAACGCTTTAGCGTACCGTTCACGCGTTTTGAAGCTGCCGACTTTTAAATGGCGGAACAGCTTATTGAATTGTACTTCTAAGTTTTTGTATGTGTTATTCATATTAGTCCTTTCCTCAAAATCAGCACAATGATACACGGAATTTAAGGTCGTTACCTCTGTATTTCCCGATATAAATGGAGATAAAACCGCATATTTACTATGCTTATAAGTGTAATCTGCTTCTCTGTCTCCGTTTTGTATAAGCCTATTGCTCGGTTAGTAATATTGCCGCAAATCTTGTTGTTTGGATAAAAATCCTGCGGCAGCATCTACCTCTAAACTCAGGTGCTATTATGCCGATGCTGAAATATATCTTAGCGGAGATATATGTGTAGTATTTTCACAGCCGCCACTGTGTCGGATTACCGCCCTAATCCTGCAGATTTCTAAAGTCTATGAGTACAAATCTGTTAAAAACTCTTATTTTTTCTGTTCTCAATTAGTGTATTGTGTATGTCCGTACAGCATCTCACAGAGCAGTATGAAATGTGTCAATAGGAGGATTAGTGTCCTTATTTTGGGAATTTGATTTCTTAGATTTAAAAGTTGATTTCATAAATTAAAATGTTTTAAGATAATAAAAAAATGCAGTCTACCCCTGTAAAAGATAACTCTGCATTGTGTGTGTCCTAATATTAAACGTTTACTTCCTTAAATTTCCTTGTTTTAGCTCCTTATTATTCCTGTCTGTGAGCGCACTACTCCCATAGAAAACTATCTCACAAACCACTTTAACGTAACCATTTTAACCGTATACCATTTTATGGAAATATTCTAACACATAATTTCTAAAATTGCAATAGCAAAATTAAAAAAAATTGCAAATTCAAATCTATTTTTGTTTTTCCTCCTTGCTCTTTCGTTATGGGCGCACTATCCCCACGGACAGAACTCACATAACCATTTTAACATTGACCATTTTAACTATTAACCATTTTTATGATTACATTATATTTTAAATTAAAGAAAATTACAATACCATGAGAAATCAAAACAGGTGTTTTTAGAAAATTAAATTTTGGATTTCTTAAACCAAGCTATACAGCCAAAAATGATGATTGCATAGTCTAAAAACATAGGGAGTCATGTGAATTTTTGATTTTGAGGACTTCTGAAATTCAGTATTTGCTAAGATAACACCTGCAAATATTGTCGAATAATGCTGTCCACTCGGTGGACAAATATCTAAAAAAAAGAATTACGAGAAAGTGCAATTCAATATAAATTGCACTTTTTTCAATTTTGTTAATATTTAAATGCCTATGTTGTGCTATGGGTAGTTTTTAGTTAAGACTATATCCCATTGTCCAACGGTTGGACAAAAGTCTAAAAAAAGAGAAATATGGGACTCAGTCCGCTTGGCGGACTGAGTAATCGATTTTATGTTATTTTGTTAAATATCTCTATAACAGGAGAAGCGAGAATACCCGTATCCTTTAAAATATATTCATAGCACCAATTATCGCCCGTGCTTCGCCAAAAGTCGGGACCGACCCATTCCTGCTGTGATACATTGTGCATACCGCCAAATGTATTTATGCGTGTTCCGTACAATACAAATTCAACAGTATGCTTGCCCTTTGACAAATTATCAATATCAACAGTATATGGTGAAAAAGCTATTACGCCCCTGTCCTCACCGTCAATGCGGACTTTTATGAGTGCGCCGCGATAGTAATTAGCATGAATTTTTAATGAGCAATCAGGCGTTTCTATTTCGGTTTTGTATATAACATTGCCGCCATAGAACGGCATACCCTGACTTGTAAGAGATGAAAAGCCGATTTTATCAGTCATGGGAATAATCGTTGAAGCTGTACCCTCATTTCTTACGTTAAAATCGCCTATAATATAGCACCATTCAGTGTTTGTACGCTTACCAAAGGGGATTTTTACAATAAGCGTATTTTTGCCTATGTTAATTTTGGGCAGCGGTACGGTTTTGATGGATTTATCAACATACCATCCATCGGGAACATTACATACATCCTCGTCATTCCATCGAATTTTCAGTGCTTCGGCATCTTCAATGGCGAGCTTTGCTCCGAGGATTTCCGTTTCGCTGTTTACAGTCATTTTTAATGTAAGATAGTTTTTAACAGGAGTATCTTCAACAACCCATGGCTGTGCCAAAGCATCGCCTTTAGGCGGAAAACCGCATTTTCTGCGGCACTTGTTATCAAGTCTTAATATTTCCTCTTCCTGATTGAATGGCTCGTCATTTAAGGCGTATTCTGCACGGTCAATCAACAGAACATTTGGCTCGTCACGCTTATATGACACTTTATCCATAAAACGGATTGTTTTATCCGGCTTGCGCGTATCATCTGTTTTTGGTAAAGACACAGCATGGATATTATTGTCAAGTCTGAATAACAGGCTGTCATTTGTATATAAAGAATACTCAATAACTGTTTTACCATTTTGATGCGTATGAGCGATTCCGCAAACGCTTCCGTCAAGAGTGTTATAGAGCGTAGGAGTATATTCGCCGTCAATATATATTCGTATATTTTGTGATGAGGTGTTTTCTCTGTAATCATGCCTTTTATACTCATCTAATGAAGCATGAGATATAAAGAGCCACTTGCAGTTGTTGTCCTCGCGCATATTATATACAAGGTTGTTTGTGGGTGAGCCATCGCTGTTTTTTATAGATATTGTTCTGATTTCCGAAACGGCGCTTAGAACTGAAATCTTGTCGTATGGGACAACAATACTTTTTGAATAAAGCAATTTTGCGTCTGTACATTCAACTGCGTTAATATATTGGGGACAGCTTCCTGCAAAAATAACCTTACCGCCCGATGCTTGGAATTTTTCAAGTATTTTAAGAGTAGAGCGTCTTAATGTAATACAGTCAGGAATAATTACCGCACTGTATTCCATCTCACCTACGCATAATGTTTTATCGATATTCTTAATTTGAGCTGGTAACAGAGCTTCACTGATAAAATCGAAATCTACCGTACCGAATAAAAGCCATTTTGTAATATCCGAGAACTTTTTATCAATTTGTTCTCTTATATCAAATGTATTTTCGGACGGTCCGAAATTTATCCAATAGCTTTCTATGGGATGAATAACGGCAAGCTTAACAACGGGTTTACCTCGCGTCAGTGCAGTATTTAATCGCGCAAAATGGTCTTCAATATATTTGTATTCCGTATGCCATGGCGATTGATAGCTGATTGAAGCAGGATAATCACGCTTTGCTTCTCCTGCCATAGATACCCAAGAGAGGTGAGGTACGCGAACGGTAACACCGAGAGCCGCCAGCCAATCCCCTTGGAATTTATGACCTCTGAAATCGAAATCCCAATTTGTAACCCCGTAAAGCTCGGCTAACATTGCTTCGCGCCCGTATTGGTGAACGGCTGACTGACATTGCTTTGCGGTTGTAAGCTCAAGCCAATTACACAGCATATCAATTCCGGGAATACCAAAGGCACGGTATGACCTCATAGCCTCTCCAAGAGCCGCTGTTTGAGAATTGAGAGTTTCTTCACCCATTACATGACCTGCTAACATAAGGCTGTGATTTTTGCACCAATCGCCGCAGTTGTCAGCAAAACACTCGGTAAATGTGTCGCATATGTAATCATGAAAATGGTATCGGGCTGTCGATATTTTATTATCAGGCAAATTCCATATAAGTTCAGGTAAATGCTTGCAAATGTCATATCCATATTTCTCAGAGAAACCTTTGGGTAAAGAAAAACTCCATGGAAGTTGCGCGTCATCTGTACTGTCGGCAAAGCTGAGAGGAATTTTCGGCTTGCATTGCGGTTCATCAGTAAATATTGACGGAATTGTTTTGTCAAATTCATCACCGACTGCGGATTGATACGCTTCATAAGTGATTTTTATGAACTCGTCAATAGCGTCCTTATTTAAGGTGTCAACATACGTCTGATTATTATGCCACGGGGACTCATCGTGCGTATGAACATAAGCGTACCATTTTGTACCGATGGGCGTGTCGTTTTCTAAAATGGCGCGGTAGCTTTTAAGCTCGCCTTTTTCATTGAGAACAACATCAAAAACCGCGAGAAGATATTCCTTGCTGTTATTTATAGCTTCATCAAGAGAAAAATGCTCGTGGCTGTTTTGTGAAAATATCAAGTAACGCTGACGGTATTTATGAGTTTTTGTAACATATCCGCCTGCTGCCCCTGAAGGCCATCTGTCCTCATCATAAAGATATGCAAGCATATTTTCCTGCTTTGCCTTTTGAGTGCAGAATTTAATAAGCTCCATAAATTCGTCTTTAAGATAAGGCGTGGACATGCCTATCCGCGAGTGCATATGGAAACCGCCGAAGCCCATTTTTTTGAATATATCAATTTGCTCGTTAAGAATATCCTTGCCGAGTTTACAGTTCCAAGCCCAAAATGGAGCCGCGCGGTATTCGCTTGTAGGATTTTTAAAGAGCTTTTCGTCAAGCTCATAGGATTGATTTTGTTTATAAAGCATACTAATATCCATAGCCTTTCTGCCCACAAATAGTAATGAAAAACTTTAACGCTTTTACCGTGGGCAGATAAGGCGTTAAATGGATATTTTTGTCCATGTGCGTTTTTGTTTTGCCTGCAAAACAAAAATATCGCACGGGCAATAAAATCTATTAACGTGATTTTTCACGTTAGTATTCTCCTTACTTATATGGTAGTGTTTTGATGACGAAATTCTTGAGGAGTCATACCCGTCCTTTTTTTGAAAGTGCTTGATAAGTGCGAACGGTTGTTGAACCCTAAAAGAGATGCAATATCATCAATGGTGTATGAGCTGTTTAAAAGATAAGTTTTGGCAAGCTCGATTTTGCTGTTCAATACATAGTCAAACGGTGTTTGATTGTAATTCTTCTTGAATATCCGCGTTACCGTAGATGGCGACGAATGAATATGTGCAACCAATTCATCACGGGATATTTTACGGTATAAATTTGCGTCAATAAATTTTTTTAGCAACAGGGCGTCGCTGCTTGGTGCAGATGCGGTATCCTTTTTTATAAAATCTGACATTTGAGCAAAAAGCTTATGCAATATAAAAGCAATTTTTGTTCTGTCCGCAAATGGGTCATCCCGTATGGTTTCAAAGATTTTTTCAAAATATACCGCGTTATGATAATTCGGAATAAGAACCGTGTTGCTCAAATCATATACGGCAAGCAAATCTGCAATCAAAGGTCCCGTTGCCATAAGCCATATTTTTTTCCACGGCTGTTCAGGGTCGGAATAATAATTGTGTGCTGTATTTGGGTGCAGAATAAACGCATCATGCGCTTTTGCTTCAAACACGTCATCACCGTGTTTGATAATGCCTTTTCCCTCATACACATATTCAATACTGAAATCACGATGTATCGGAGGACGGGTTATTTTATATTTAGGATTAGAATTGGTAATTCCAACCAATAAAGGAGAGAAAACCTCTTGTTCATCATCAAGATAAGGATACAGAAGTTCTTTATACAAATTGATTGGGTGTGCTTTATCAGATTTTATAATTTGCTCTATCATTTTTCTTACTCCTTTATAATTAGGTAATTATCACTATATTGATAATTTTAAATAAAGTCAACATTCAAAGTTATTATTGACACTATTTTGTACGCTTTTGTGTGATTATGACGCTGTTTTGTATTCCTTATTATATCACGTTGTGCTATAATAAACAATAGAAATATTATATAAAATGATAATTTTAGCAACAAAGTCAAGTGGAAAATTTGTGAAAATGCAAAAAAAGATAGGAGGATATAGTCTAAATGTGTAAAAAAATGAGTTACGTCAAAAAAAGAAAATGGCAAAAAATAGCATCAGTTGTAATGACACTGTTTTGTTCTTTGAACATTATAGCTCCTGCCGCATATGCGTCAGGTCACAATGGGGAATATCCTATTGCAGAGCTTACCTTGGGTAATTCTTTCGGGATGAAAAACATCCAGCGGATAGGATGGGGCGATGTTGGAGATTACGGAACAAGGCTTGTGAGGGACGGCAGAGAGTGTCTAAAGCTCAATAAGGAGGGTTCAAAAACGCTTTTTGTCTACGTTGATGTAAATAATAAGATGCTTTATGAACCGAAAGATGCAAGGGTAGGCGTAGAAGTAGACTATTTCGATGAGGGACATGGAAAATTTACAATAACCTACGACGGATTAACGGGGAATTTTACGGACGGCGAAATAGTACAGCTTGAAGATACGGGCGAATGGAAAACACATACCTTTTATCTTTACGATGCTGAATTTGCAAACGGCTTTTGGGCTACCGGAGGAGCATGGGATTTCAGAGTCGGGGAATGGTCGGAGGTCATGGGAATGACAAACGAAGATGTTATTTTAGGAGGAATAAGAGTGAGTCAGGGATATTACGAACACGAGGTTAATGTTATTGCGTCAACCGAACATACGGGTAATATATTTGATACCGCAGATGAAAAGGTATTTAATCTTAATATGGAAAACAACACAGCCGCACAGCAGGAAACACTTGTCGAATATACAGTGACGGATATTTACGGAAATGCTGTTGAAACGGGGGAACTTAAAAAATCCGTAAAGGGCAAAGAAAAAACGGACGAAAAGCTTACAATAAAAACATCAAAAAATGGTGTATATGTATTAAATTTGAAAGTTACAACAACAGGTCCGAATGAATTGCCCGTTACATATGAAGAACAGCAGGACTTTTCCGTGATGAACAAATTTAAAGAGGGTGAAAAGCTTAATGAAACTCTCGGAACATCAGGTCATACTTCGTGGGGGTATGATGTGGATAAATCAATGGAAGTTATTACTGCCGCAGGTATGGGAGCATGGCGTGACGAGTATGGCTGGGATACAGTTGAAAGAGCAAAGGGCGATTATAAGAAATCCGATATGCACGACAAAAATGTAAATGCCATGTATAATGCAGGTGTATATCCGCTGTTTATAGCTTCTTATGGCAATCCCCTGTATGATGAATATCGGTCGGTACCTCAGACTGATGAGGGAATAAAAGCATACGCAAAATACGCGGGATTTCTTGCAGAGCAGTATAAAGGGAAAATTAAAGCCTTTGAGGTTTGGAATGAATATAATATTGCGCCGTTTAACCCGAAAATGTTGGATGCCGAGCATTACGTCAAGATGCTTAAAGCGTGTTATCAGGAAATAAAGAAAGTAGATTCCGATATTAAGGTGGTTGGCATTGCTTGTGCCGGAATAGATAAGGAATTCATGAAAAATGTATTTGACGCGGGCGGCTATGAGTATATGGACGCGGTTTCGATACATCCGTATTATGTGTATAAGGAACAATGCTTTGACGACCAAGAGTGGGCAAAATGGGTGCTTGAGGTTAAGGACTTAATGAAACAATATGGTGAGCCTAAAGAAATATGGCTTACGGAAATGGGCTGGCCCACACATAAGACGGAAGAACGGACAGATATGCTTCAATATACAGATGAGCAGCAGGGAAAATATCAGACAAGAATGTATATGACTTGCCGCGCAAATGACTTTGGCGAAAGAATATTTATGTACGATTTTCAGGAAGACGGTGTTCAGGTTGGCAACCCTGAGCATCATTTCGGAATAGTACGCTCTGCCTATAATGTCCGAACCCCTTTGGCGGCAAAGCCTGCGTTAATAGCGGTGGGAGCTATGAATAGACAGATAGGAAATTCCGATTATACGGACAGTGTTTATTTTAATGAAGATACTTCCGCGCACCGCTTTACGGACAGGGACAGCAATGAGCAAACCATTGCAATATGGAGCAGCCGTGAGGACAATGTTGCGCTTAATCTTGGAGCAACAGAGGTTACAGTGATTGACCTATACGGAAATGTTGTAGATACATTCAGAAGTCAAAACGGAATTTATCAATTTGATTTGAATGACGACCAATATTATATCAAGGGAAAGTTTACGGCTTTTTCAAAGGCGGATACTGATATTACAACGGAATATCCGCATGAAGTTGTTAAGGGAAATACTTTCAATATTAAAGTTGCAGATAAACAGAAAAGGAATTTAAGAATAGATGTTAAATGTGATGACGCGTTTGCAATAGAGGAAAATAACGGTGTTGTAAACGACGAAGGTAAGGTGTCGCTAAAGGTTATGAAAGAGGACAGCGATTTGCATAATGTCTTTGTCAATCTTTATGATGGGGAACAGATTGTGTTAACTTCGAGATATACAATAAAAATAGGTTCTCAGATGAGCGGAGAATTTATGCTGGTAACAACCCAAACGACGCCAAGAAGACAGCGGCTTGTGAACCGTCTGAAAAATCAAACAGACAGTACGACTATTTCAGGAAGCTGTGAAATTATTGCTCCGGAGGAATTGGCAAGTGCGGCAAAGAAAACAAGATTTTTAAATGTACGTCCGGGCGATACGGTTAGTGTTCCTATAAATTTACCTGAACAGCTTACAACACGAAGCTGGAATATTACAATGCGTTATGAGCTTGATGACGGTACGGTTTGGGAGGATTCGGGACATATTAACGAAACAGTAGCGCAAAAAGCAGATAAAGCGCCTGATATTGACGGAGTTTTGACAAATTCAGAATGGAAAGGCACTTTGTTTGAAGCGAAAAGTAAGTCGGAGGCTATTGATTTGAGCGGCGTTTGGGGCGGAGTAAAGGATATTAGTCTTACGGGACGAGCGATGTATGACAGCGAAAATCTTTATTTGGGACTTACAGTAAAAGATAATGCCTTTGTGCAGGAAAAGACGGGCGCGGATATATGGAACGGAGATTGTGTGCAGCTCGCCATTGAAGATTTTTCAGAGGAAGAAAGAGATGCAAACACTTCAAAGTTCACTGAGATAGGAATTGCACAGACAAAAAATGGTCCTACCATATGGAGATATAATTCATGCTATGACTTGCCGAGTGGTGAAATTAAAAATGCGGAAGCGAAAATAAAACGTGTAGGAGCGGACACTGTATATGAAATCAAAATTCCGTTTTCTGAGCTTTTCAAAGAGGGATATGTATTAGAAACCGATAAAACTATGGGCTTTTCAATAGTAGTAAATGATGCTGATAACAAGGAACGAAAGGGGTGGATTGAATATAACAGCGGCGTCGGCAGAGATAAAAACTCAAAGCTGTTTGGTACTTTGAAGTTTGCGGGCTGACACATATAAAATAGAAGCAAATAAGTAATTGTAAAAGAAAGGAAGAAAAAAATGAAGAAAATCAGTTTATTTTTAACATTAACAATGCTATGTTCAATGCTGGTAATGCCAATACACAGCAGTGCGGCGGGGAAAATTTTTGAAGAAGATTTTGACAGCTATGAATCCGTTTCAGATATACCGATAGGCACAGGTGTATGGGAATGGGGTGATAACCCTTCTTCGGAAAAATCGGAGATAGTTACAGAAGAGGGTGGAAATAAAGTATTTGCACTGAAATTAACTTCTGATACCAATTCTATTTGGTTAGACCGCAGATTATCCAGCAGCAGTAATGAAATATTAAAAATAAAAATGAGCGTAAAAACGGATACAACAGCGCTTAGAATCCCATTGAGCGTTTATGGTGCCGGCGGTGATTTTATGTTTGCTATTTTCCTTGACGGAAAAATTAAAACGCTTAACGGAGAGCAAACAGAATTTGCAAGCTATGAGGCAAACAAATGGTATGACATTGAAACAGATTTTAATTTTGAAACAAAAACTTATGATATAACTGTTATTGATGAAGCAGGAACGAAATCTGTAACTGAGAATGTGCCTTTTGGAAATGCGGGCATGAGCAATATAGACCGTATAAGGCTACAATGTTGGGATAACTTAAACGGAAATGTATTCTTTGACGATTTTTCAGCGGAAAGCTATGTAAAAGAAAGCGAAGTAATACCCGCAGGCGCGATAAGCGATAATTTTAACAGCTATAATTCGGTTTCGGATATGTCTGCTTGGAATTTCAGCGGCGCACAGAATAAGGCAGAGGTAGTAACGGAGGAAAGCAATAAAGCACTTGCGCTGCATTTGGACGCAGCAACAGACAGTATTTGGGCAATCCGTCCGTTTACACAGATAAATACGGGTAATGTTAAAATCAAAACATCTGTTAAAACCGATAACACAGGACTTACAGTACCGCTTGGAATACACTGCGACAGCGACCCTTGGTTTGTATATGCTATGTTTACAAACGGGGTAATCAAAACAGAGGACGGCACTGAATTTGCAACGTATGGAGCGAATCAATGGTATAAGGTTGAAGCTGATTTTAACCTTTCGGAAAAGACCTACAATGTTACTATAACAGGTCCTGACGGCGTAGAACAAGAAACAAGAGATGTTCCTTTCAGAAATCAGGATTTATCCGCTATCAGCTCGGTATGGCTGCAATGCTGGTCAAGGATTGAAGCAAATGCGTATTTTGATGATTTCTATGTAGAACAGTATTATAAAGCGCCGACATTGCCGACTTCTAAAGTTAAGGTATATGACAATAATAATGAAGTTGTGGAAAATTGGAATAGTATTCCTTCCAACATCTCATCAATAGCGCTTGATTTCGGTACACCGATGAAATCATCATCATTTAATACAGATACCGTCAAGCTGACAAATACCGCTAATAATGAAAATGTTTCCTACACGGGAACATTAGACGGAAGTGTATATACTATTGTTCCGAGCGGTCTTGCGGCTAACACTACATATAATCTTGTAATCAGCAAGGATATAGAAAATATTTCAGGAACAAAAATGGCAGAGGATGTAACGGTTATCTTGCAAACGAGTGAAACAGTTATTGACCCGCCAGCTTCACCTGAACCTGAAACGTCAGTTCTTGTTGATGAAAAATTTGACAATTATTCATCGGTAAGCGAACTGACAAATGAGAATAGATGGTATTGGGGACAGAATGATTCGCAGAGCAAATCAGAAATAAAAACTGATGGTGAGAATAAGGTATTTGCACTTAATTTGGACTCAAGCACAGATAACATCTCATTACTGCGTGATTTTGACGAGGTTACCGACAAATACTTAAAAGTGTCGGTTGATGTAAAGTCAAGCGACACAGAGCTTACAGTACCAATAAGCATAAATGATTCCAATATATTTTTAATGTTCGACCATGCAAAAATTAAGGCAAACGATACAGAGATAATGTCGTATGAAGCAAACAAATGGTACAACATTACAGCGTATTTTGATATTGCCGCAAAGACATATGACATTGTTATAACAGACGAAAACGGACAGAAAAATATATTAAAAAATGCTACTACAAGTCAGACAAAAATTGCAAATGTAAAAATGCAGTGCTGGGCAATGAGAAATGCAACGGCTTCATTTGACAATTTATATGTTGAGAAATTGGACGAAAAGCCTGTAATTGAAGATACTCCCACACCATCAGCAAAATTGATTGAAGATGATTTTGAAGCGTACAATACAGTTAATGATATGAGTTCATATGGCTGGGGAGAAAATGATTCAAAGGCTAAAGCTGAAATAACAACAGAAAACAATAATAAAGTATTTGCGCTGAAATTAGATGAAAATACGGACAGCATATGGTCTTACAGAGGAATGAACAAGGTCAGTGATAAGTGCCTGAAAGTGTCGGTTGATGTAAAATCAAGCGATGCAGGACTTACTGTTCCGTTAGGAGTAACAACTGTGGGCGGCGATTTGCGCTATGTTATGATGAACGGCGGAAATATTGAAGTTGAAAACGGTCCGCAGATAATGGCATATGAAGCGGGTAAATGGTATAACATTACCGCATACTTTGATTTTACAACAAAGACTTATGATATTGTTGTTACAGATGAAAATGACAAAATACATGTTTCTAAGGATATTGCATTTAACTTGTCGGGAATAGATACATTAAGATTACAGTGCTGGTCAAAGAAAAATGCCACAGCATATTTTGATAATTTATTAGTAGAACAGCTTGATAAAAAGCCCGTTATAGATGACGGTCCGGATATTCCCGATGGTATTGATATAACAGATGATTTTGAAAGTTACAATACTGTTAACGATATGGGTGTATATGGAATTACAGGTAAGGAGTTAAGCAGTGTTGTAAAAGAAGATGAAAATACATTCTTCCGTCTTGGTTTAAACAGTGAAACAGACAGTATATGGGCAGACAGAAGCTTTGTAAAGGTTGACGAGGGCATTTTAAATGTTAAGACGAGTTTTAAATCATCAGACCCGACATTGTCAGTGCCGCTTAGTGTATGGAGTTCAAATGATAAAACTTTCTTCTATATTTTAGTTACCGAAGGTAAGATTTATGCCGGCGACCATGCAGAACAGCTTGCTCCTCTTAAAGTGAATACATGGTATGACGTTGACGCGGTATTTAATTTAAATACCAAAACATATACGGTAAGCCTTTCAGACGGAACAGATACTATAAAAAGCGGTAATCTCATATTCGGAAATACAGACATGAGCGATATTAACTTTGTGAGAATGCAATGCTGGAGTAAGGTAAATGCAAATGCTGATTTTGACAATTTGAGTATTAAATCATCTATGGCTGTACCTGAAATTACTGAAAACAGTGTTACATTCTATAACGCAAACGGCGACGCAGCGAATGAACTGACAAATGTTTCTACGGGAACATCTAAGATTGTAATTGATTTTAAGACATATATGGATGCAGACAGTCTTGACGGCATTAAGCTGATAAATAAAAAGACAAATACAGAGGTAGCTGTTACCGCTCAGAAGACGCAGAAAACATATGAAATGGTGCTGAATAAGCTGTTGGAAGGTAACACGACATATGCGCTTGTTATTCCGGGAACAGTTAAAAACCTTGATGACATTACACTTGGTGAAGATAAGACAGTAACATTTGTTACAGAAAATACCGCAGGCGGTTTATCTGTTAAAATAGCAAATATATCAAACGGCGATGAGGAAGTATCGACATTGGCTGATTTAGCAGCGGCAGGTGATAAAGCAACGATTAGCCTGAATTATCAGAATGGCACAGGAACGCAGAGCGATACAAATATATGCGTAATAACAAGCTATTACAGCGGTGAAAGACTTGTAAAAACAAGCGTTATGAATAAAACAGTAAGCAAAGACACAGTAAATACAGTTCTTAAATATGATATGCCTGTCGAAAGCAAAGACGGAGTGGATTGCATAAAGGTATTTGTTTGGGATACTGTAAACAATATGAAACCATATTGTAAGAATGCTGTTTTTAAATAATTAAACTATGCAGTCCCGCAGTTTTCCTGCGGGGCTGCGTATAACAGAAATGGTAGGAGTTGCTATGAGAAATTTAAAACGATGGTTCTTTGGACTTTGCATTATGGCGTTGCTTTTGCCTACGGCAGTATCAGCATTCAATATAGAAAAGGTTATCGGAATTGACGTTAACAGTGAAACCTTCTGCAATGCTTTTATAAAATCCGATGATAAGGTTTTTTATTCGGATATATACAATAAGACATCAAAAAGCAAGAGCTTAGAGCTTGAGGAAAAGGTTACAGACCATACGGGAGCAATAGTGTGGTCAGACAATAAAGCAATTAAAATCAATGCGAAATCAAGAATATTGGAAGCAGTCGTACCCGAAGTTAATAATAATGGACTATATACATTAGAAATGACGCTGAAACAAAACGGCACTGTATGCGACGTGTTTAACGGTGAGTTTACCGTAACAGAAGGCAAACGGACAACAGATGATGTGGGAGTATGCACACATTTACATCTTTACGGAGATAAAGAAAATGTCAGTCTGTTAAAAAATCTTGGGCTTACCATGATTCGAGATGAAGCTATGTGGGATTTTGTTGAAAATTCAAGAGGACAATATAGAATTCCGGACAGAGTCCAAAGCTATGTAGAATATGCCAATAAGAAAAATCTTGACATCTTAATGCCGCTTACATACGGAAATCATCTGTATATGTCAAATACAAGCCAAATGCCATATACAGATGAACAAATCAATGCTTATGTAAATTACTGCAAATTTGTAGTTTCGCATTTTAGAAACGAAGTAAAATACTTTGAAATTTGGAATGAACCTAATATTGCTGCTTTCAATCCCGAAAACCGAACAGCGGCAGATTATACGAAATTATTAAAAGCTGCTTATGAGGGAATAAAATCAGTTAATCCAAATGCTGTTGTAATAGGCGGTGTGTGCGCTACTCCCGATAATGTCCACGAATATTATGAGAGCTTGAATAATGCAGGAGCATATAGCTATATGGACGCAATAAGCATACACCCATACTCATGTTTTGGAACAAACCCGATAGATGAAGGAAACAGGGAGTTTGAATGGGTTGTTAACATGCTTGAGAAGTATAATAAACCCATTTGGGTTTCAGAAGTGGGATATTACAGTTCACCTAAATTCAGTGAAGAAGAACAGGCGGCATACGAAGCAAGAACAGCCGTATTGTATAAGGCTAACGGTAAAATAGATAAGGTATTCTTCTATGATTTACAAGACGACGGCAGTGACGCATCAAATGCAGAACACAATTTTGGTATGATTACCTCCGATTTAAGAGCAAAACCTAATTTTGCTTCGGTTGCGGCGGCAGTGCATTTCACAGGTAATGCCGAAATCAAAGAAACAAAGCGGGCAAATGAATACAGCCTGTTTAAATTCCGAAATGAAACTGAGAATGAAGATGTTTATGCCGTATGGACAAAGGGCGGAAGAAATCTGAACGTCAAAATAATATACGGTAATGAGTTTGGAGTCGAATTATCAGAAAATAATCTGAATATAACATTGCCCCAAGCAGATAAACGCCTGTATTATGCGGATTGCTTCGGAAAAGAAACCCAAGTGCAAAACGGATATACTTTTACACTTGATTATAAACCGGCATATATTATTTGCCGATAAGCTAATTAAAACGGAGAGGAGATTTTTAATGAGGAAGTATAGATTTACAGCCTGTTTAATAGCCGCTTTGCTTTCAACAAGTACGGTTTTTGCTGATTTTAATTACAGTGCAGATTATAGTGATGAACGGGTTGTAATAAGTGGTGTAACAAGCACTGAAACAGAAGAGGTTTCTGTTCAGGTTTATAAGTCTGATGACGGAAATATATCTGACAGCAATTCTATACTGTTTAATGACCAATGCACATCAGACGGAGGAAAATATGAATTTCCTTTTCGTTATGACGGCGCTGAAAACGGCATATATGAAATCAATGTGCGTGAGTCAGGCACAGATAAAATATATACTAAAAAGGTTAAACTTGTTCCCAAACAGGAATATATCACAGCCATATCAGAGCTTAATAATGCGGCGCAAACATCTGAACAGGCATTTATAGATGCGTTTAATACCTACGGAAATATATTTGACATTGATGAGGAATTAAAAAAGGGTAAGTCTTTTCAGGATTCTGTGAAAAAACTTGCCGCAGGCGTTAAAACCAATCAGATGAACGCTCAAAATAATCAAATGAACGATAAGGTTGTTAATACATATGTTGTTTTAAATGCTGTTAAACAGTCGGAAATAAAGAACGTAACCGGATATTTAGACTATTTGCAGCAGGATGACGCTTTTATTGACGATTTATCGAAAATATGTACATCAGATGCAAAAGCCGAATATTTAACGTCAAAATTAAAAAATGTTGCAGTCTTTGGTATAGACGGCGCTGACAAATCATTGCGCGAAGCTTTGATTTTGACAGCCGCGCGACACAGTAATGTTGGGGCATTAAAAGCTTTGGTGGAAAAATACGGCGCAGATGTAGGTATGCAGCTATCATCAATAAAATCTTACGCATACAGTTCTGTCAGCGGAAAAGATTATGACAGCGCGGCAGACCTAAATATAGCGTTGAAAGATGCAAAAAGCCCTGAAGGCGAAAATGGCGGCTCCGGCGGAGGCGGAGGTTCGGGAAGTTCAGGAAACAAATCGAACAGTACGGGAAGCACAGGAGTGACATTCCCCGGAACAGGCAAAGCAGAGGTTCCTGAAATCAACGCAAGATTTATAGACCTAAATACTGTGGAATGGGCATATGAAGCAATTATGGCTCTTGCAGATAACGGAATTGTAAACGGAAAAACAGACAATGAATTTTATCCAAATGATAAAGTAACGCGTGAGGAATTTGCAAAGCTTCTTGTATGTATGGCAAAGCTTGAAAACAGCGCATATTCAAGCGACCACTTTACAGATGTAGGCGCAGATGCGTGGTATTCAAGATATGTAAACATTGCGTATGAAAACGGTATATGTAACGGAATAGGCAATGGAAACTTTGGAGTTGGAAACGAAATTACGCGTCAGGATATGGCTGTTATGGTACATAATCTTTTGAAATCAGGTAATGAAGCTATGAATCCGCTGCACACGGAATTTGCTGATGATGAAGATATTTCCGACTATGCAAAGCCTGCGGTGTCATCTCTTTCAGCAATGGGAGTCATAAACGGCGTAGGTGATAATATGTTTGCGCCGAAGGATAACGCAACGCGCGCACAGGCTGCTGTAATTATTTACGCGGCTTATAAAAGAATGAATGGGGTGATTTCGCAGTGAAGAAAATAATCAGTATAATGTTAAGCGTACTGTTTGTTATCGGCAGTATAAATATAGTATTTGCTGAAAATGAACGGTATTCCGAGGAGAAAATACAGGAAGCGTTAGGCATATTAAAAATATTAGATGTTATCTCTGATGATTATACAAAAGACACTGCCGCAAATCAGGAAGTAACAAGAGCGGAGTTCTCATACTATGCAGTAAGACTAATCAAATTGCAGGACTATAATCACAGTACATATTTTTATGATGTACCCGACAGTCATTGGGCATTTGAAAGCATAAACGCGTTAGCTTCAACGGGAGTTGTAAGCGGATACGGCGACCATCTGTTTATGCCCGACCAAAAAATAAGCAGTACGGAAGCGACAACGATATTGCTAAGACTGTTTGGATACAGCAGTGAATATTTCGGAGCAAACAGATTTAATTCACTTGCGTCAGAATTAGACTTGCTTAAAGGCTTCAAAGGCTCGTCTGTCCTGACTTTTGAGGATATGCTGATACTGCTTCGCAATGCGCTGGAATGTAACTTATGTGAAACGAAGATGGGTATAAACAAATCATATTACATAGGCGATGAAACAGTGTTGTCAAAATACTATGACAGCTATTTTGAAAAAGGAGTTTTAAGCGGCGCGTCGCGAATCAGTATTTACGGCGAGAGCATAAATGATAATACTGCCATAATCGACGGGGTTGAATATATTAACACTTCAGAAAACCTTATAGATTATCTCGGCGAGGACATTTCCTTTATATATCGTGAAAACGAGCGTGAGGATACACGCGAAATTTTATGGTTTCAATCCCGGAATAAGAGCAATGATACTATAACCTTGGGACTCAAGGACGATAAAGAGTATGATGCTCCGAATAATATTTTGAAATATGCTTTGGAGAGTGAAAATCGTACACGCACGGCAAGGCTTGCATCAAATATAACAATTCTTTATAACGGAGATATTTATGACGACATTGATAAGGCTTTAAATGCTGAAAATTATACAGTTAAACTGTTGAAAACAAATAACAGCAACGCGTACAATTTAGCTATCGTAGAGGAGTATTTTAATGTTGTTGTAAATGGTGTAAGTTCAGATGATGAATGTATATATAACAGCATAAACGGCGAAAAGGTTTCATTAAGCGATAATGATTATGATAAGGTAACTATAATAGACGAAGGCGGTAATCCCGCAGAGTTTTCGTCAATCGCGGCAGACGATTGTGTAAGTGTTTACCGCTCGGCAAGCAACAGATTTATAAGAGCTGTTGTAAGCAAGCAAAAAATTACGGGTACTGTTTCATCAATGAGCAACAGCGATAACAGAAAAACTATAACCATAGATGGTCAGGAATATGAAACATATACAAATAATATAGATTTATTCTCCGTGAAAACAGGTGAAGCCATAACTCTGTTTTTGGATATAAACGGGTACATTGCTAAAATAAAAAAATCCACAGCATCAATTAACGCAGCATTTTTACTTAACTCTTGGGTTGATGACGCAGGAGATACTGCGTGGGTAAGGCTTTTTACAGCAACAGGTGAAACAATAGAGTATGAAGCGATAACCAAGTTTAGAATAAACGGTAATCGGGTAAGCGGAGTACAGGATGCGGTCAATTTACTGTCAAATAAGCAGTTGGTGTTATATAAGCTAAATAATGATAATCAACTGACACAGATTGACACTGTAACAGCTAACGGAAATCTGAAACAGCTTACGTCATTTTCAGAGGGAGCGTTTAAATGGGGCAGCGGAAGAGTAAACAATAAAACGATTTTAAGCAGAGATACTATTGTCTTTTCTATTCCTAACGATTTGACAAATGCAAAGAAAGAAGATTTTGCTATCAAGCGTTTTTCGGATTTTGTAACAGACCAAAATTATAACACAGCGTCCTATACTGCATCTGACACAGACGGAGCGGCAGAAATTCTTGTGGTTAAAGGTAAAGAATGGGGTGCTCCCGATTATAATTCAGCAATGATTTTAGTAGATGATGTAAATGAGGCAGTGGACGATGAAGACGAGCTTGTATATCAGATTTGCGGCAACAGAGGTCAGTCACGCGTTGAAGTAATGACAGAAAGCAGAGATGTATTGAAGAATGTCAAGGTTGAAAAAGGTGATTTAATTAACATTATCTTAAATGATAAGGGAACTGTAAAAAGTGTGGACGTACTTTATGATGAGAATGTAACAGAACAGCTTACAGGAACAAATCTTTATGTTCAGACGCGGGTAATCACTGCTTATGTAAATGAGATGGAAGATAATATCATGAAGATAGGATATGATTCTCCTTTAAGCTATGATGAAAAGTGGAATTGTGAAGGCGTACCTGTTTTAATCTATGATTCATCAAGAAGAAAAGACCCTATACAGGTTGGAACTACTGACGATTTAAGAAATCTTGAAGTAACCGCAGACTATTCAAAGATACTTATACAGTCATATTATGCAGAGCCTGTACAAATAATAATTTATAAATAAGGAGGATACAAAAATGAAAACAAAAAAACTAATAGCTTTAGTGCTGATGGGAGTTATGTCGTGCAGTGTGCTTGCGGGATGCTCACAGGGGAAGGTTGCCGAAAAGGACGGCAAGGTTTATGTGTATGACGGCACTTGGCCCGAAGAATCAGCGGTTGACGGCGTAAAGGATATGGAAGCATTCAGAGATGATTTCCAAGCAGAAAATCCCGATATTGTCATTGTGGATGACGCGGGTAATTATATTGATTCACAAACCTATGCTGCAAAAGCAAACGCAAAGCAACTGCCAACCTTTAATTTTATGATGTTTACGGATATTAAGGCAAATGCAAAGTCAGGATATTTGCGTGATATTACAGAGATTATGAAAAAGAATGGACTTGATACCGCATTGAACGACCAAATGCTTGATTTGGTAACATACGATGGTAAAATCTATGGTATTCCTGATAATGCTTATGCTCAGGGATTGGAAATAAATTTAAATTTATTTGAGCAGGCAGGACTTATAGATGAAACAGGGAAACCGAAAGTGCCGAGCACTTGGCAGGAGTTGGCTGAAACGTCAAAAATTATAAGAGAAAAGACAGGAAAAGCAGGCTATGCGCTTCCGACGATAAATAATCAGGGCGGCTGGCATTTTATAAACATAGCGTGGTCATACGGTGTGGAATTTATGAAACAAAATGATGACGGCTCATATACAGCAACATTTGATTCTCAGGAAATGAGAGATGCGTTGCAGTATATGTATGACTTAAAATGGAAATATAATGCACTCCCTGATGATATTGCTATTGACAAAGCAGGATTGGAATCGCTTTTCGGTTCCGATGAAGTTGCTATGATGATTGCAGACCCTCCCACGCAGTCACTTACAACAGCGTATGATATGAATATTGATGCAATATATGCAGACCGTATTCCAGCAGGACCGAGCGGCAGATTTGCACAGATGGGCGGCGGTATAGTTGTATTTTCACCCGAAGCGACAGATGCTCAGGTAGAAGCAGCATTAAAGTGGATGAAGTTCAGAGGAAAGGAAACTCCTACAATTACAGAGGAAGAAAAAGAGCGTCAGGGTAAGTCATACGAGAATGACAGAAGCAAAAATTATATTATATTGCCTAAACAGCCTATGACTATATGGAAAACAGGCGACAGATATGAGGAGGATATAAAACTGCGCGCACAGTACACAAATGTTAAGGCTGAAAATTATGAGAATTATCTCAATATGGAGGACGTAACCATTAAGCCTGAGGAACCTGTATGCTGTCAGGAGCTGTATGCAATTTTAGATAAGCTGATTCAGGAAGTGTTTACTAATGAAAACGCAAATATAGATGAGCTTGTAAAAACAGCTAACAATGATTTTCAGGTTAATCATTTAGACAAAATGGATTAACGGAAATTGAAAGGAAGTGCAGGAATGAAACAGAGAAAAAAATATAGCCTGCAAAAGCGGCGGCTGTCATTGGGCGGCAAGGATATTTCCGGCTGGATTTTAGTCATTCCTACCATACTGCTGTTTTTGTTTATAGTGTGGCGTCCTATATATATTGGAATGAAGTATTCGTTTTATTCACTTAAAGGCTTCACTCCTGTTGAATTTGTAGGTTTTAAAAACTTTCGGGATGTTTTGACCGATACAAATTTTATGCAAACACTCAAAAATACATTGTTATATGTGTTTTGGTCATTGGTTATAGGGCTTCCGCTTCCATTTATATGTGCGGTGATTGTAAACGAGCTTTGGGTCGGACGGACAATTTTTAAGACAATGAGTTATCTTCCGTGTGTTATCCCTGCAATGGCGGTATATCTGATTTGGAAGATGATATATCTTGAAGGCGACGGCGGTTTGCTGAATATGCTGCTATATTATTCGGGACAGGAACCGGCAAAGTGGCTTGCAAATAAAAATATTGTTATACTGTTAATTATTATAACCATGTCATGGAGCGGCTTTGGAAGTACAATGATTATGTACTTGGCGTCGCTTCAGGGCATAAACCGCGAGTTGTATGAGGCTGCAAGAATTGACGGAGCAGGATTTTGGGGCAGAATACGCTATGTCCTGTTCCCTCATATGCGCGGTATAGTGCTTTTGATGGCTATAAGGCAGATAATATCAGTATTTCAAATTACGGAACAGCCGATGACAATGACAGGCGGCGGTCCTAACGGAGCGTCTATGAGCTTGGGATTGCAGATGTATAACTATGCTTTTAAATTTGGTCAGACAGGACGTTCGTTGGCAGTCGGAGTTATTATGTTTGTAATTTTAATCGGGTTAACAGTTGTATATTTTAAATTAGACAAAAAATTCAGTGATTAAAGGAGGAAATGACAATGAGAATAAAAAGTAAAAAATCTCAGAGAGAATATGGCTTATTAAATTCCTCCGATTTAAAGACGACAAAATATAAACTGTTATACGGCATTATGTACGCTATAATGATTATAATAGCTCTTGTGTGCCTTGTACCTGTTATATGGGTGGCTCTTTCGGGTTTTAAGGAAACTAAGGAAATGTATGCAATACCACCGACATTCTTTCCGAAAAAGATTGATTTATCTAAAATACCAGAAATAATTTCAAAGGTTAATTTCGGTAAATATATCTTTAATACATTTTATCTGATTATAGGCTGCTTGGCTTTTGATATATTTTTAAACGGTATAGCAGGATATGTCTTGTCAAGGGTAAAACCGAAAGGCTCGGTTGTGTTGGAAACACTTATATTTTGGTCTATGATGCTGCCGGGAATAAGTATGGTTCCGCTGTATATGAGCTTTGCAGATGTTCCTATTCTGCATGTGAACCTGCTTGGAGGATATTTGCCGCTGTGGATGATGGCGGGAACTAACGCGTTTAACATTTTCCTGTTCAGAAATTTCTTTAACGGAATTTCAATGTCATACATTGAAGCGGCAAGATTAGACGGATGTTCCGAACTGTCAGCATTTTTCAGAATTATACTGCCTTTAAGCAAGCCGATAGTTGCGGTTGTTGCAATATTTAGCATAATCGGCTCTTGGGGTAATTTCCTGTGGCCTTACCTTGTGCTGGATAAAGGCAATCGAACAATTTCTGTTTTGCTGTATGAATTAACAACAGGAACAACAGTATTAAAAAATAATGAACTTATGCTGCTATTGATGCTCGCAGCTATTCCGCCGATTATCATTTATATTATTTTCTCGCGGCAGATTAACGGCGGTGTTGATATGAGTGGTATAAAAGGCTGATAATAGTTTAAAAATCATTTAAACACAATTTTGATTATACGAGGAGTAATAGAATGATAGATAATAAAAATGATAACAATAAGGCGTTTAGACCCTCGGCAGTACCGCTTGTAACAGTAGACCCGTATTTCAGTATTTGGTCTATGTGCGACAAATTGAATGATGGAGTAACAAGTCATTGGACAGGAAGAAGAAATCCTATGACCGCAGGAGTGGTTATAGATAATAAATTATATATACTTATGGGCGAATTGGAAGCAGACAGTGACAGACGGACTTACGGATATTATCCTGTAATAGAGCAAAAGTCGCTTGATGTTACTCCAACGAGAACAATATATACCTTTGAAAATGACGTTATAAAGGTACAGCTTACATTTACAAGTCCGATGCTATTGGATAATCTGAAAGTAATGTCAAGACCTGTATCGTATATAGAATATGATATTCAAATGCTTGATAATACAGAGCATGACGTGTCTTTCTATTTTGACATATCTGCCGAATGCTGTATAGATGACAGAGAAGCGGAGGTTGAATTTAAAAGGACAGACATATCACTTTCATGCGGCAATGCTGTTCAGAACGTACTCCATAAAAGCGGGGACAGCGTTTGTATTGATTGGGGATATTTACATATTGCCGATAAAAACGCAAAAGTTTTTAACGGTAAAAAGAGATGCGGCATAAAAAATAATTATGCGGAGGAGCTTGACGAAACAAAACATCTAAGCGTATTTGACAGCTATCCCTGCATCGGAATAATAAAAAATGATTTTCACGGAGTTATAACGCTTGCTTATGATGATATAAAATCTATTGAGTATTTTGGTGAAAAACTTGACGGATATTACAAAAACTTTTATTCGAGCTTTGACGAAATGCTTAAAAATGCAGTTTCAGACTATGATGCAGTAAAACAAATGTGTGTAAAATTTGATAATTCTTTGATGGCTGAAGCACGAAATATAAGTGATAAGTATGAAAAGATAGTTTCGCTTACATACAGACAAGTAGTTGCGGCACATAAGCTTGTGGCAAACATTGACGGAGAATTGATGTTCTTTTCAAAGGAATGTCACAGTAACGGCTGTATAGGTACGCTTGATATAACATATCCGTCTACACCGTTATTTCTTAAATATAATCCTGAATTGGTAAACGCTATGCTGCGTCCTATATTGTTTTTTGCTCAGACAGATAAATGGCAATATGAATTTGCGCCGCATGATATAGGACAATATCCTCTTGCAAACGGTCAGGTGTACGGTTATGAGAAAACAAACCCTGATGATATATTAGCAATGCAAATGCCAGTTGAGGAATGCGGAAATATGCTTATAAGTCTATATGCCGTTATAAAATACGGCGGCAGCAGAGATGTAGCTGACAAGAATAAAAAGATACTTAAACAGTGGGCAAATTACCTTGTAAAATACGGATATGACCCCGGAGAACAGCTTTGTACCGATGATTTTGCAAGTCATATGGCGCATAACTGTAATTTGAGCATTAAAGCGATTTTGGGAATAGCCGCTTACGGAAAAATATTTTCAGAAAACAGCTATATTGATATGGCGCAGAATTTGGCAAAGAAATGGCAAATTGAAGCAAAAGGGAAATATGCGACTAAGCTGGCATTTGATAATGAGGATTCATGGAGTCTTAAATATAATATCATATGGGATAAATTGCTTGGTATCCATCTTTTTGATGATGAAATCTTTGAAAGGGAAGTCCGGCTTTATAAAGAAAAGATGAATGCTTACGGCATACCGCTTGACTGCCGTGAGGATTATACCAAGATGGATTGGCTTTTTTGGACTACGGTTATGACTAATGATAAAGAATATACCGACAAGGTAATTGATTCGGTTTATCGCTTTATAAATGAAACGACAGACAGAGTTCCTGTAACTGATTGGTATTACAGCAGTATTCCGCGAATGGCATCATTCCAAAACAGAACTGTTTTGGGAGGAATATTTGTAAATATTATTTAATTGAGAATATCGGGCGGAAGGATATTCCGCCCGATAACCCCAATGATTTTAGAAAAAATTATTTTAATAAAAAAGTAAAATTGTTTTTTGTGAAATTATGTGTATTAACAAGGAGAATAAGTATGATAAAAGCGGTAATATTTGACCTTGACGGAGTTTTGGTAACAACGGACGAGCTGCATTTTTCAGCATGGAAACGGTTAGCGGAAGAACTCGGAATAATAGGCTTTACAAAAGCGGATAACGCGCGTCAGCGCGGAGTAAGCCGTATGGCGTCGCTGGAGGTTGTGCTTGAAAAAACGGACAGGAAATTCAGTGATGAAGAAAAGAATGAGCTTGCAGAAAAGAAAAATGATATGTATGTAAAATCACTTAAAAGTCTTAACAAATCAGCGGTGCTTGACGGAGTAGTTGACTTTATTGCATATCTTAGAAACAACGGAATTAAAACCGCAGTCGGCTCTGCAAGCAAGAATACGCCTGTTATATTAGAGAAAACGGATTTAGCGGATAAATTCGATGCGGTAAGCTGCGGGCTTAATACTCAAAAATCAAAGCCTGACCCCGAAGTGTTTTTAATAGCAGCCGACAAGCTTGGTATTGCGCCATCGGAATGTGTTGTAATAGAGGATTCCGACGCAGGAATAGAAGCGGCAAAGGCAGGCGGAATGTATGCCATTGCGGTAGGCGAAGCGGAGCATAATAAAATGGCTGATATTTCAGCAGCATCGGTCGACGGTCTGTATAAAACAATAGAAATGTTCGGGAGATAGTTATGGACTTTATATTAACGGAAACAGAATTTAACAAAGACAATATCGCATGGAACGGGAACCGTTTTCTTATCGGAAACGGCTATTTCGGCATACGCGGAACGCTTGAGGGGTACACGAAAAAGCAGATGTGCGCCGTGAATATGGCAGGCATTTATGACAGAGCAGGCAATTCATGGCGAGAGTCGGTAAACGCTCCAAATCCCATATATACATATGTAAAAGTCAATGGTAAAACATACGCTTTGCCCGACGAAAAGCCCCAATTTCATCATCAGGAGCTTGATTTCAAATACGGTCTGCATTGCCGCGTTACGCGTTGGAAAACAGAACACGGAGATATTACGATAATATGTGAGAGGTTTGCAAGTATAGCGCGTCAGCATAATATAGCGATGAAATATACATTTTCAGCCGATTTTGACTGTGAAGCGGAAATCATAACAGGCATAGACGGCGATGTATGGGACATCAACGGTCCGCATTTTGTAAAAATGCAGATGGGAAGTAAAGACGGTATTGATTATGTCACAGGCATAACAGGCGAAAAAAATATATCCGTAACCACAAAGGAATACATACGAACTGATTTTCAATCCGAGCAAGTTACCCTTAATACTGATAAATCAATATTCCGCCATATAAAATTTACGGCGAAAGCCGATAAGGAATATACCTTTGAAAAAATCGCTGAAATAACAACATCTGTTGATGATTTTGGCATAAACGGCAAAATTGACGAATTAAACTATTGTGAATTAAAAGCCGAGCATAAAGCCGAATGGGATAAAATATGGGATGTATCTGAAATCCATATTGACGGAGATGATGAAGCGGAATATGCCCTGAATTATTCTATCTATCATCTTAATTGTATTGCTCCACGCAATATGAAAGGAAAATCTATTCCTGCAAGAGGTCTGTCGGGACAGGTGTATAAGGGCGCGGTATTCTGGGACACGGAAATGTTTATGATAGATTACTATATACATACAGCTCCGAAAGCTGCAAAAACGCTCTTGCAGTACAGAATTGACACCTTAGACGGCGCAAGGACAAAAGCAAGGGAATACGGTCTTGACGGCGCATATTATGCATGGGAAAGTCAGGAGGGCGGCTATGAGGGCTGTTCTGATTATAATGTAACGGACGTATTTACAAACCGACCTATGCGGACGCATTTTCGTGATAAGCAGTACCATGTTTCGGCTGCAATAGTTTATGGTCTTATGAAATACATAAACGCGACAGATGATTATGATATTCTGAATGAGGGCGCAATGGAAATGGTGATTGAGTGCGCCAAATTTTATCGCTCGCTGTTAATTAAAAAAGCAGACAGAGAATATTACGAAATTCATGATGTTGTCGGTCCCGATGAATACCACGAAAGAGTGAATAATAACGCATATACGAATCGAATGGCGAAATTCGTATTTGATGTGGCTCTTGAATTGTCAGATAAATGTCCGACAGACAGCAAAGTAAAAGAAATGTTAAAGGACTCGTCGGAGAATATTCTGATAAAAGAGCCAAACGCAAACGGCATAATAGAGCAGTTTGACGGTTATTTCAAGCTGGAGGACGCAAGCCTTAATACAGTGCGGTCAAGAGTAATAAACCCGAAGGAATACTGGGGCGGCGCATACGGAGTTGCGGCAGATACGCAGGTGATAAAGCAGGCGGACGTTGTGGCAATGCTGAGTATGTTCAAAAACGACTATACAAGCGACATAATGGCGAAGAATTTAAAATATTATGAACCGCGCACCGAACACGGTTCGTCATTGTCGGCATGTATGTATTCGCTGCTTGCGTGTTATACCAATAATCCCGAAATCGCATATCCGATGTTTATGAAGTCTGCAAAAGCTGACTTAACAAAAGGCGGAAAGGAATGGGCGGGCTCAATATATATAGGAGGCACACACCCTGCAAGTGCAGGCGGCGCATGGATAGCGGCAGTTAAAGGCTTTGCAGGAATAAGCGAGGAAAACGGACACCTTGTATGCAGACCGAATTTGCCTGAAAAATGGAACGGTATGAGTTTTAAGCTGATGTATAAAGGCAAACAATATTACGTTGAGATAAAAGGCAGAAACGGAATAATTTCAATAATTTAATAAAAACTATGATATATCGCTGATTTCAGAATATACGGAAACTTTTTGTTACCCTAATAAGACCCTCTCTCCCTCTTATTTTCTTAAACACCGTGTATTCTGTGATGAGCGATATATAATAAAATAGTAACTTAATTGTTCAGGGACAGGCGCGATTTTATAAAATCATATAAAATAAGGAGTACACAGATATGGCAATAGAATTTAAAAATAACAAAATACATTTATATAATGACAGTATGAGCTACATAATTGAAATATCGAAACAGAACGATTTATTAAGCTTGTATTACGGCGCGCGTATTGAAGCAGATGATATAGAATGTCCCAAAAGAATACATGGCGCGGCTTGCTGTCAGGACGGCAATGATTATTCTTTATCGCTGTTCGCACAGGAATATCCGTCGGCAGGCGCGTCTGATTTTCGTTCGCCTGCTTATGAAATCGAAACGGACAAGGGACTGCATACTCCCGAATTAAAATATAAAAGTCATAAAATAATAAAAGGAAAACCGCCTATAAACGGACTTCCGTCCGTATATACGGAAAATGAAAGCGAGGCTCAGACGGTTATTGTTACAACTGCTGATGACGTACACGGAATAGAGGTTAAGCTGTATTATACAGTATTTGAGAAGCTTAATGTAATATGCCGCCACAGTGAAATAACCAATGTTTCAAATCCGTATATATATCTCAATAATGCGCAGAGCGTGAGCCTTGATTTCCCGGCAGGTGAATATGAGTATATCCATCTTGAAGGTGCGTGGGCGAGAGAAAAGCATATTGACAGAAATACAGTTCATAAGGGCATACAGGGTTTTGAATCAAGGCGCGGAGCGTCGGGACATGTTGAAAACCCGTTTTTAATGTTTTTTGACAAAGGTTCAAACGAGGATTACGGCAATGTATACGGAATTTCGCTTGTTTACAGCGGCAACCACCGCTTTTTAATGGAGCAGGAAATGTATGAAACGGTAAGAGTACAGACAGGAATAAATCCGTTTAATTTCAGATTTAAGCTGAACAAAGGAGAAAGCTTTGTAACGCCCGAAGCTGTTATGGTGTATTCGTCAAACGGCTTTGCAAATATGTCCAATACTTTTCATAAATTGTACAGAACGCGTCTTTGCCGCGGCAAATGGTGCGATAAGGCGCGTCCAATTCTTATAAACAATTGGGAGGGCACATATTTTAATTTTACAAAGGAAAAACTGCTTGAAATAGCTGACGCGGCAAGTAAAATCGGCATTGAATTGTTTGTGCTTGACGACGGATGGTTTGGAAAGCGCAATAATGACAATTCATCGCTCGGTGATTGGTATGAGAATAAGGAAAAGCTCGAGGGTACGCTTGCAGAGCTTGCTGAGGAAATGAATAAACGGGACTTAAAATTCGGATTGTGGTTTGAGCCTGAAATGATTTCTCCTGACAGCGATTTGTTTAGAGTTCACCCCGAATGGGCGGTAAGCGTGCCGAATGTAAAACCGCATTTGAGCAGAAATCAGCTTGTGCTTGATTATACAAGAGCCGATGTGCGCGAATATATTATAGAGCGGCTTACTGATATTTTATCAAACGCAAATATAGAATATGTCAAGTGGGATATGAACAGAAATATGAGCGATGTATATTCTTTGAATTTGCCGTCAGACTGTCAGGGTGAGTTCTACCATAGATATATACTCGGATTGTATGAGGTTCTTGAAAAAATAACGTCGGCTTTTCCTGACATTCTGTTTGAGGGCTGCGCCGGCGGCGGAGGACGAAACGACCCCGGTATGCTTTACTATATGCCGCAGAATTGGGCGAGCGATGATACTGATGCGGTAGAACGCCTGTATATTCAATACGGCGGAAGTATGGTATATCCCGCGTCAACTGTCGGCGCGCATGTTTCTGCTGTACCAAATCATCAGACAGGCAGAACAACACCGCTTTCAATGCGCGGAACTGTCGCAATGAACGGCGCGTTCGGATATGAGCTTGATTTGTCAAGCCTTGGTGATTATGAACTTGCTGAGATGAAAAAGCAGGTTGAGTTCTATAAAAGTATTCGGGAACTTGTAATGACAGGCGATTATTACAGGCTTTTAAATCCGTTTACATCAAGACATTCGGCGTGGATGTATATATCGGAGGATAGGAGCAAAGCGCTTGTATATTATGCGGTAAAAGAGGTACGTCCGGCAAATGAAACTGCGTTTTTAAAGCTCAAAGGGCTTGATGAAAATGCAGAGTATAAAATAAACGGCGAAATAAAAAGCGGAAAAACGCTTATGAACTACGGCATAGTCATAGATATAAATGAAAGTGATTGTTATAGTACAATAATTAGGCTGGAGAGAGTATGATGAAATATTATGAATGGACAAATAAAATAGAGAGAGGGGAAATTAATAGACTTTTAATTGAGCTTTATGGAAGAGACAATTTAGAAAATCAGAAAAAGCGATATTTATCATCAGTGAAAACCTTTATGAAATTATATCCTGAGAGAGATGAATTTTCGATTTTCTCTGCCCCGGGAAGAACAGAAATTGGCGGAAATCACACAGACCATCAACAAGGCTGCGTGTTGGCAGCAGCAGTTGATCTCGATGTAATTGCGATTGTGTCATTTCATGAGGAAGGTATTATACGAGTAAAATCAGAGGGATATCCTGAAGATATCGTTGATTTGTCAGATATAAATGTTAATGAGTGTAAATTCGGCACATCTGCTGAGCTTATACGAGGTATAGCAGCATATTTTATAAATAAGGGTGTTAAAATAGGAGGCTTTGACGCATATACTACCTCAAATGTTATTGGCGGAGCTGGACTTTCATCTTCAGCAGCGTTTGAGGTTCTTATAGCAACAATAATAAATGAGCAGTATAACAATGGGAAAGCCGATAATATAGAAATTGCAAAAATAGGTCAGTATGCAGAAAATATATATTTTGGCAAAAAGTGCGGACTTATGGACCAAATGGCTTGCGCCACAGGCGGTTTGGTATTTATAGATTTTGGAGATACAGATAATCCTATTGTAGAAAAGCATATGTATGATTTTTCAAAAGATAGTATAAATATCTGTATAACCGATACAAAAGGCAGTCATGCAAATTTAACGGATGATTATGAGGCAGTATTTACGGAAATGCATCAGATTGCCTCTTATTTTGGCAAACCGTATTTAAGATTGGTTTCAGAAACGGATTTTTATAATGCTATTCCTTTGTTAAGAATTAGAAGCAGTGATAGGGCAGTTATGCGGGCGGTGCATTTCTTTAATGAAAATAACCGTGCCATAGAGGAAGCAGAAGCATTGGAAGAAAATAATATTATGAGATTTCTTTCTCTTGTCAGAGAATCGGGAAATTCATCATCAAAGTTTTTGCAAAATTTATATTCACCTCAAAATCCACTGCAACAGGAAATTCCTCTTGCGATTATGATTAGCGAGAAGATACTTTTGGGAAATGGAGCGGTTAGAGTTCATGGTGGCGGATTTGCGGGAACAATACAGGCATTTGTACCAAATGAAAAGTTGAATACCTATAAATTAAGCATGGAGAAGCTATTTGGAGAGAATAGCTGCCATATAATAAAAATTCGTCCGTATGGTGGAATTAAAATGTTTGTATAAGTGTGCAATGCCCGTGTATTCGGATTGAAAGGAAAAGATTATGAAAGAAGCATTAATCCAAACATATACTTACAAGTGTGAGTTGCATGCTCATTCATATCCTGTAAGCCTTTGTTCAGAAATATCACCTAAAGAGATGGCAAAGCTATTTATTGATAACGGATATTCTGCCATCGTTCTTACCAATCATTTCTATTTGGGATATAGAAATGAGTTTGAAAGTGATGCAGCTTATGTAGAATTTTACTATAATGCATATGCTGAACTTTTGGAGGCGGCAGGAGACAAACTAAAGGTATGTCTTGGTATGGAAATACGTTTTGAAAATGAAACAATGAATGACTATCTTGTATATGGAATAGACAAGTCAGACCTTGGAAAGGCATGTTACTATTTGGACAAGGATATAGAAACATTTTACAAGGGATTCAAAAATGAAAGAAATGTTATCTTGCAGGCACATCCTTTTCGCGATGGTATGAAAGAGATAAATATGGATTATATTGATGGAATAGAAGTATTCAATATGCATATACACCATAACTCCAGAATAAGTAAGGCTGCTCAATGCGCGAAAGAATTAAATAAATTAAAACTATGCGGAACCGATTTACATTATCCATACCAAATAGGAACTTCATATGTGAGAACAAAATGTTTGCCGGAGAATTCATTTGATTTAGCAAATTTAATTAAGTCTCAGGATATGATTTTACAGGTTTCTGACAGCATAGTAATCCCGTAATTTATGTGAGGGATATATTATTGATTTTAGAATATATGGATTTTACTTGTTATCTCTCTGTAAAAGATGACACACTTTCTCTAAAAGATGTGTGAAATCCCCGTGTATTCTGCAATGAGTGATATATTAATTATTCTGTAGGAGTGAAATACAATGTATATAGGAATAGATTTAGGCGGAACAAACATCGCTGCAGGTGTGGTAGACGAAGCAGGAAAGATTATATATAAATTATCAGTTCCTACATTAGCGCAAAGACCAATTGAGGAAATAGTTGAAGATATGGTGAATTTGTGTATTGATGTAGTAAATGGTGCTGACCGTCAAATATCAGAAATTAGGTCTGTCGGGATCGGTTGCCCGGGAACGGTTGATAATAAAAGCGGTATTATTGCTTATTCATGTAATCTTAAAATGAAAAACACTGAATTTAGAGCAGTCTGTTACAGCTCTGATACGGCAGACAAAACAAGCGATGCAGTCTGACAGCAGTTCTATGATGCACAAATGGATACAAGAGAATTGTGAGGTGTCGGGAAGAACCGCATTCGATTGTGCAAAAATGGGCGATAAGACAGCTACAGTAGTAGTAAAGCGGTATATCCGATATGTAAGCTATGGACTAATCTCCATATTAAACATATTTCAGCCGAGTAAAATCCTGATTAGCGGAGGAATATCCAAAGAGGGTGATTATTTGCTTAATCCGCTTAGAGAATATGTCTATGCAGGAGACTATAACAAATATCGAGAGAAAATAAAAATAGAAGCTGCGACGCTGTTTAATGACGCAGGAATTATAGGCGCAGAATTGAGCGGATGTAGATTATAATATTTTAAGATACAACGGAGAGATTATGTTTGATTTATCCTATGATGATAAAGAAATACAACGATTAGTGTTTCATAAATACAGTGTGCTTGTTATCAAACATGCTGCTATAAGTATATGGCGAAGGAATAATGCAAAAAAGCGGTCAGGAAACGTTATAGACTATGATATAGAATGGATGGGCGAAGATGATATTTATCCAAGTGATAATGTTATTTTTGACGAGAAAGGACATAGCTGTACTATCCAGGCAGAGTGGCTGTATGATGCTATGTTAAGACTTGATGACAAATATAAATCAGTGTTGATTTTAAAATATTGGTACGGATTTCTCCAAAAAGAAATAGCAGAAATGCTTCATGCTTCAAGAAGAACAATTACGTCATGGAAAAGCAGAGCATTTAAAAGTATAAAAGATTATGGAGAAAGAATAGGTAAGACATGGCATTATAAACAGCGTCATACTGCGAAACGCGTATATGACAGATTAAATGAGATGTATGGTGATTTTGAGGTATGTTATTCTACGGTTGCAGCAGCATTCAGAAGGATAAAATCGGAAGTATACTACGTTTGCAGAGAATACGCTCCACTAAGACATATACCCGGAGAAGCACAGGTTGATTTGGGTAATTGTGGTTTTGTTGAAAATGGTGTTAAATATAAAGGATACTATATTGTTATGTCATTCACGTATAGTAATATAGCATTCTGTCAATTGCTGAAATCAAAAAATATTCAGTGTATTGTACAGGGGATAAAAAATATATTTGAATTTATTAGCGGAGTATCTCATGAAATAACCTTTGATAATGAAAGCGGTATTGTAAAGTGTTTGGGAGAGAAGATAACTAAACGTGTAGAAAATGAATTATTTCTGCGCTTTAAAAACCACTACGACTTTCGATGTGAATATTGTAACAGTCACTCGCCGAATCAAAAGGGACATGTTGAAGGCAAGATTGGATATTTGAGACGGAATCTGTTTGTACCGCAGCCTGATATGCAGAATATTGATGAATATAACAAAGAATTATTAAATCAATGTATGAGATTGCATAACAGAAAACACCATCGCACAAAGAAAAGTATAATGGAGATGTTTGATTGTGACAGACAAGCGTTACTTCCATTACCCGAGAAGGACTTTGAAGTGGTTATCTGTATTGTGCGTAAGGCAGACAGGGAAGGGCGGGTACAATTCAAAGGACAGCAGATATATTATCTTGAACCGAAATATGCTAATAAGAAAGTGCAAGTTAAATTGAGCTATAACAAGGTTATTTTCTATGATAAGGAATTAAATAAGATTGCAAAATTTGACAGGTTGTATGGTGACAAAAATTATACGGCAATTCACTGGAAACAGTGGCTGCCTACTTTGTCAAGAAGACCAAACAGTCTGTTTCATTCATCATTTGCGGATATGTTTACTGAGAGGTTAAGACAATTTCTCTTAGGCGGAACAGCCAAACTGAGAGGTGTATATATGAAAGCACTGTGTGAGCTGATAAAAACAATGACGTTGGATAAGGCATTAAATATTGCAGATGAAGCAGCGGAACAAGCATTTGAAGAAATAGATGATATATTACAGCTTGCCGGTGTATAGCTAAGCATAATGTTAAATAAATTTATAACAGCCTGAATAAGAATGTATTTAGGTTTTAATTTTCGTGTTTTTTGTAAGGATGAACAGAGGAAAATGATCAGAGCAGTTGATTTTATGCGTTATTTGTGGTATAATAATTATAGTTATACTATTAAATTATAGGAGTGTGATGACCATGAGTGAGGCGGAAAGAATTATTGCTAATGTTAATGCGTCTATGGCTATGGAAGGAATGCCGTTGACGGAGATCGAAAAAAATCGTATTAAGGACTGCATTGAGGGAAGAAAATCTTTTGATGAAGAAATAAAGAAGCTTGTGGAATATTATAAAAAAGCAGTATGAACAATAAATATTATTACGAATATGAGTGGGACAGCAAATATTGTTATCCGGAATCTTATGTATTAAAGAATAAATTAAATATAAAAGTTCAGGAAGAACTTGAGGAAGCGGAACGTGCAATCACGTCTATAAAAACCTCGCAGGCTGTTGTAAACAGAATAGAAGGGGACTTTGATTTTGAACACTTAAAAAGAATTCATCGTTTTCTGTTTGAGGATATATATGATTGGGCAGGATGTGTTCGTACTGTTAATATTTCAAAAGGCAATCAGTTTTGTAGATTTGATTATATAGAGCAGCAAATTAATCAGTTGTTTGATAAGCTTAAACATGAAAATTACTTGCTTGACTGCGATGGCAAAGAAAATATGGGCGCGAGGCTTGCATATTATTTGGGAGAGATAAATGTTATACATCCATTCCGAGAAGGTAACGGGCGTACACAAAGAATGTTTATAGAATACCTTGCTCATAATGCAGGATATATTATAGACTTTGCTAAAATCAGTAGTGATGATATGCTTGAAGCTAGTGCGCGGGCATATGCTTGTGACTATAATATGATGGAGAGAATTATAACTAAGGCTCTATCAGATAAAAATGAATTCCCTATGCTAAGGTAGATGTAAATGGTGGAGGAACATATCGAGCCGTTAATGATGGTGCAGACGGAATTGAGGAATGGATAGAAAACGGCTGCTAAAAAGTCGGTTCGTGTTTTCTAAAATAAAAATGGAGACGTTTTTAATGGAAAATCGAAGGACATTTGAGGATTAAAAATAAATCCTTGAATGTCTTTTTTTTTGCGTGGAAAGGGGTATCCCAATCTTACAGAATTGGACAAAACGTATATCTATGCGGTTTGTTTTTCTTTATTTGATTTTGTTTAAAACTTCAAGCGTCACTTTTGTGTGATATGCGGTTAATATATATTTTTGTATTATATATATCTACAAATATTGACAATTTGCGCTATTTATTATACTATATTATTATAACAAAGGAGTAAGTGAGATGCACATAATGAATTTATCTATAGGTATATGTGATGATGACAAGCTTGTATTAGATAATGAGAAAAAGCTTGTTCATGACATTTTGAATGAGAAGAACATCAAGCATACCATAAAAACTTTTAACTCGTCCAATGAATTGCTGAATGATGAGGGCGTGTATGATATTCTGTTTATGGATATAGAAATGAAAGATCTCAACGGGTTACAGGCCGCTGCAAAAATACGGAGAGCAAGTAGTGATTGTTTGATTTTCTTTGTGACTAATCATGAAATTTATCTGGATGACGCGTTTAATCAGCATGCCTACAGGTATTGGATTAAACCTTTGGACAGGCATAAAGTGACGTATGGAATAGAGTCAGCGCTGAAAGAACTGGAAGATACAAGATCTTTTATTACGGTAACAGTCAGCTCAGAAAAAGTACGTATATTTACAAAAAATATTATATATGTATACGCTCAGGATAAGAGAATGCATATTATAACGATCAAAGGTACGGTGACAACTTACGATACATATAAAAGCATATATGAGCAGTTAAAAGTGTGTGAACAATTTTTTGAAAGTCACCGAAGTTACTGTGTGAATTTTGAGTATATTTCAGATTATGAAAAAGACAAAATTTTTTGCGATTATAAAAATAAAAGACACGAGGTATATTTGTCAAGACGTAAACAGGACGAGTTTCGTAAGAAGCTGGTAAAGTGGATAGGAGAGAAATAATGAGAATTGATTTAGGATTGATATTAGGTATTTTAATAGAAATTATATTTTTTATTTATTATGCGGACACATTGTTTTACAGAAAAAGAAATAGGTGGTTATGCTATGCTATAATAACCGCAGGATATGCGCTGAACGGAATAGCCTGTATGTTTGGAAATATTATTGTAAACAGTTTGGTTTTTCTTGCGGCAAACTTTTTGGGCTTTTATCTGTGTTATCATGTAAGTCGTAAAAATGCGATTTTTCATGCTATGATGCTTGGAGTATTGTGTTTTGCCAGTGAATATATAGTGGCGTTTATGCCATGGTTGAATATTGATCTTAGTAATGTCGCCACGATTACTGCTGAACAGTCTCTTGTTGTGACACTGATAAGCAGAATGTTATATCTGATAAGTATAATGGTAATGAGCCGTTTATTTTGCGACAAGAAGCGGGGAGAATTATCTCCCTCATTGGGGCTTATAACTATTCCTATATTAACGGTTGGTATTGTGACAATATTGATAAAAATAAATATACATTCCAATTTTTTAATCATAGTTTGTGTTTTGCTGGTTATTATTAATTTGATTGTGTTTGCCATAAATCAGAAGCTTATAAAAAAAGATTTTGAAATAGAAGAATTAAGAGAGCGGCAATTAAAAGAAAATATAGATTTTGAAGAATATACTATGTTGAAAAACTACTATAAACAGACAACTATACTTAATCATGATTTTAAAGAACATATCAACGCGTTAAATCTGCTGGTGAGCAATGATAATAACAGCGCCGCAAAGGACTATATGGAGTCCATATACGGGGAAGTGAACCAGCCGAGGTTTATAGAGTACTGCGACAATAAAATTTTAAATGTCCTGCTGTCAAGAAAGAAAGAGGAATGTCAAAGCCGCGGAATTGAGTTTTTGGTTGATCCAATGAGAGCGCATCTTAGGTTTTTAAAAGATATGGATGTTGTATCGATTTTTTCAAATTTAATAAATAACGCAATAGAAAGCTGTGAGAGATCAACGGACAAAAAGATTTATATGAATATTTCCGAACCGAATAAGCATTTTGTAGTTATACAGATAGAAAATTCTTCGGATGTGAAACCGCTCGTTATAGACGGATTATTAAAAACATATAAGCATGATAAATCGTTACATGGTATCGGTATAAGCAGTGTTAAGAGTGCGATAAAAAAATACAGAGGTTTGCTTGAATGGGATTACAATGAGTCAGAAAAATTATTTGGCGTCACATTAGTTATGAAAAAACCTGAGGAAAATGCTTCCGTTGGAGTAAATAATTAACCATTCGGGAAAAATATGTTCATTTTTTTAGTATAAAATGATATAATAATGTCCGAAAAATTAATTTTCAGGAGGATAAAAATTATGCTACTAAAAAACACAAGAAAAATTATTAATAAGGGTATTGGTTTTGTCATGAAGGCTCTTCCGGTTATTGTTCCGGCATTGCTTGTGATCAGCACCAATTCAACGGCATCACCAATCAATGGACAGCCTACACCGCCGGCAAGCATAAAGAAGTACAGAAAGTTTTAATTAATGGTACAGGTATTATCTGAAAAGATAGTTACATATGCAATTCACAATAACTATATAAAGCAGGAACAGTATGAGGAATATATGTACGCCCTGAATATGGTGCTTAATATATTATGCACTGATATCACTATGCTTGTCATAGGATTTGTTATGCGCATGGTATGGGAATGTATTGTATTCTGGATAGTGTATAAAGTTCTTCGCAAATACTGCGGCGGATTTCATTTCAGCACATCGCTGAAATGCTATCTGTCATCGTGCGTTATGTGTCCGCTTGTATTATTATTAATACGGTATATTCCGTATAATTTCTTTGTATGGGGTATAGCCGCTGCAGTTGCCGCGGCAGTACTGTTTGTTTTGTCCCCTGTACCGGCAGTAAATAAACCGCTTGATGATGAAGAAGCAGTTGTGTTTGGAAAAATAGCAAGGCTTCTTACTTTACTAATGATAATAACTTATATAATAGTGACGGCATTAAATTTATATATGTTGTCAAAAATAATATCATTGAGCGCTATAAGTGTTATGATTTTTGTTGTGGCAGGGAAAATACAGCGTTTATATCTACAAAAGAATATTTAAATCTTAGTATTCCCGATCTGTTTTAATTGGATCGGGGATATTTTTTATTATGTTTTAAATAGTATGTAAGAATAAAAAGCCTGTAAAGGTATATGGTTTAAGAATGTATTAACTGCTTTGCAAGGATATAGAAGTTAAAAGCGGTAAGCCCCCTTCTTTTATTATATTTTAAATAATAATTGTCAATAGTTTTTAGCGCGTTGTGAGACGTGCTTTTTATTCCAAAATTATTATGCATGTTGTCATTTATGAATGTAAAATGACCGTTTATGACGTTAGACTCGATAGAGTCTTAAAATTTTCGACAAAATGTCTCATAATATATGATTGAGAAATATATATTATGGAGGTAATGAAAATGAAAATGAACGCAAACATGGAAATCAAAAAAAAATTAGGAAAGAAGGTGCTTAATACAAGGAAACAGTGTAACTTAACACAGGAAGCATTTGCGAACGATATAGGCATGAGCCTATGTTACTACAGAAAGATAGAGCAGGGGAAAGTAAATATAAGCGTTTACTCTTTGGAGCGTATAGCTAATGGCTTTGGCATGGAGCCGCATAAACTGCTGGAATTTGATGATATTGATTAAGCAGGCTTATCATAAGGGAGCATTTGCTCCCTTATGTGTTATCCTATAAAATCGGTAAAACTATTAATAATTCGTGTAAAAACGCGTATAAACAAATCGCATTATTTTTGTATGTAGGAGAAAACAGATAAAATAAATACACTTTTGCTTTCTGCAAAAGTGTATTTAAGCATTGGCGGAGAAGGTGGGATTCGAACCCACGTGTCCGTTAAGACAAACGCATTTCGAGTGCGCCCCGTTATGACCGCTTCGATACTTCTCCATAAGCCGTATAATATTTTACCACATTCAAGGAAAAAAGTCAAGAAAAAGAATAAAGCAAATAAAAAAACGAAAGTTTATACTTTCGTTTTTTTAATTAATTTTTGTCTTTAAGCAAATCGCGTATTTCGGCGAGAAGCTCCTCCTGCGTAGGCGCCGGAGGATCAGTTTCGGGAATATCAACTTTTTTTGATACTTTGTCACGCATAGTATTTATAGCTTTTACAACGCAAAATATAACAAACGCTATCAGCAAAAAGTTAATTACCGCGCCCAAAAACGAACCGATTTTAATATCTGTTCCGGGGATAATCCAGTTTGTCATAGAAAGCAGACTGTCTGAGGCTCCTCCTGTGACAGACGCGGCTTCTGTTTTGAAAATTTTTGTTATTAACGCTATAGACGGGTTAATAACATCCTGGACAAGTGAGTTTACAATTGCTGTAAATGCTCCTCCGACAACTACTCCGACAGCCATGTCCACCGCGTTGCCTTTGGCGATAAATTCTTTAAACTCGTCAAAAAATTTCATTTTATGCCAACCCCCTAAAAGGACATATTTTTTTCAAGGAACGCTTCAAGCTCGTTAATTTTAATTCTCTGCTGCTCCATTGTGTCTCTGTCACGTACTGTGACAGCATTATCCTCAAGTGAGTCAAAGTCGAAGGTAATACAATACGGCGTGCCGATTTCATCCTGTCTGCGGTAACGCTTGCCTATTGAGCCGGCGTTATCATATTCGCAGCTGAATTTCTTTGAAAGCTGTTCATATACGGCGGTTGCGCCCTCGTCCAGCTTCTTTGACAGCGGAAGTATTGCCGCTTTGACAGGTGCAAGAGCAGGATGAAGATGCATAACAATCCTTGTGTCGCCGCCTTCAAGCTCCTCCTCGTCATATGCTTCTACAAGGAATGCGAGCGCGACTCTGTCCGCGCCGAGTGACGGTTCAATACAATACGGAACATATTTTTCGTTTGTGACAGGATCCATGTATTCCATATTCTCGCCGCTGTGCTCCATGTGCTGTTTCAAGTCGTAGTCTGTTCTGTCCGCTATACCCCACAGTTCGCCCCAGCCGAACGGGAATACAAATTCAATGTCCGAGGTCGCGTTTGAATAGAACGCAAGCTCCTCGGGCGAGTGGTCGCGGAAACGAAGATTTTCTTCCTTAATGCCGAGATTTAAAAGGAAATCCATACAATACTTTTTCCAGTACGCGTGCCATTTAAGATCGGTGCCCGGAGCGCAGAAAAATTCGAGCTCCATCTGTTCAAATTCTCGTATTCTGAAAATAAAGTTACCGGGGGTAATTTCGTTTCTGAACGATTTACCTATTTGTCCGATACCAAACGGTACCTTTTTGCGGCTGGTACGCTGAACATTTTTGAAATTTACAAATATGCCCTGCGCAGTTTCGGGACGAAGATATACAACGGACGACGAGTCCTCGGTAACGCCCTGAAATGTTTTGAACATCAGGTTAAACTCGCGTATATCAGTATAATTGTGTTTACCGCATTTCGGACATACAATATCATGCTCATTTATATACTCTACCATCTTTTCCTTGCTCCAGCCGTCAACGGTGATATCCTCGCCGTTTTCGTGCGCAAAGTCCTCAATAAGCTTGTCTGCTCTGTGACGTGATTTACATTCCTTACAGTCCATAAGGGGATCGGAAAAACCGCCCACGTGTCCGGACGCAACCCATACCTCGGGGTTCATCAGAATGGCGCAGTCCAGACCAACATTGTATTTAGACTCCTGTATAAATTTTTTCCACCATGCTTTTTTGACGTTGTTTTTAAACTCTACGCCAAGCGGGCCGTAGTCCCATGAATTGGCGAGTCCGCCGTATATTTCGCTGCCCGGATACACATATCCTCTTCCCTTACAGAGCGCAACGATTTTGTCCATTGTTTTATCCGCGTTTTTCATAGCTAAAATATTCAGTCCTTTCAATAATTTACATATTATATAGTTTATAAAAATACAGGCTGTTTGTCAAGGAATTTAGCAAAAAATGTTGACGCTGTTTTTTATTTCGTCAGGGGACATAAAAGGTTATGTAAACTATGCCGTGTTTATAAAAATATCCACGTTTAGTGTATAAAGCGGTGATAACGCGCGGAAAGGACAGGCTTTTGGGAAAATTTTCTGTCCGCGGAATGTGGATAAGTGTGTGGATAACGTGGATTTTAACATTGCTGTAACATTGCTGTAATGTGAATTATGTAAAACGATAATGTATTTGACATATGAATAAATTTGTGGCAATATGGGTAATATAATCAGGAGGTGATAATTATGCAGGATGAAAAAATAGTATGTAACTGTACGGGCGTAACGATAGGCGACATACGCGAGGCGATAAACAAGGGCGCTGCCAGTTTTGACGAGGTTCAGGAAATGACGGGCGTTTCAAGTGTGTGCGGCGCGTGCCTTGAGTATGCGGAGAATGTTGTCAAGGAGATTCTCAGCGAAAAATAAAAAACGCCAACAGACATCGGGAATTTGGGGCGGATTTTACGGAAATAAATTCACAGATACATGCGGGAGTTTACTGACGCAATAAGGCGTTTGCAAGATCCGGCCAAATTCCGGCAGTCCGGCGCGGACATATAGTCCGCGTTTTTTTTATTGGACAAAACATTAAATGTATGATAGAATAATTTAAATAAGATATAAGACGGGGCAGACGAAATATGAACAGACTTGTAATTGGAATACTGGCGCATGTTGACTCGGGAAAAACGACTCTTTCCGAGGCTATGCTGTACACTGCGGGGGAACTGCGTTCTCTGGGCAGAGTCGATCATGGCGATGCGTTTCTTGATACAAACAAAATTGAGCGTGACAGGGGGATTACGATTTTTTCAAAGCAGGCGGTTATGCGTTTCGGCGATACGGAATTCACATTGCTTGATACGCCCGGACATGTGGATTTTTCAACTGAAATGGAGCGGACGCTAAATGTGCTTGATTATGCTATACTTGTTGTGAGCGCTTCTGACGGCGTTCAAAATCACACGGAGACGCTCTGGAGGCTTTTGAAGCGTTATAATGTGCCGGTATTTATATTTGTAAATAAAACAGATTTAAACAGCGATAAAAAATCCGTCATGAGTGAGCTTAAATATCGTTTTGGAGACGGATGTATTGATTTCAGCGCGGGCAGAAAAGATGATGATTTTCTCGACGCGCTTTCAATGTGTGATGAAAATATAATGAATACATTTCTGGAAAGCGGAAATGTAAAGACGGAGGATATACGCAATGCTATTGTGCAGCGCGGGGTGTTTCCGTGTTTTTTCGGATCAGCGCTTAAAACAGAGGGTGTTAGCGAGTTTATGGAGGGACTTGCGTTGTATACGAGACGCGCTATATATGATGACATATTTGGCGCTCAGGTGTTTAAGATATCGCAGGATGACGGCTCTCGTCTTACTCATATGAAAATTACGGGCGGAAGTCTGAAAGTTAAGACTCAGCTTAAGGGAAATAAGAAAAACGAATGGAGCGAAAAGGTAAATCAGATACGCGTCTATTCCGGAGAAAAGTATAAGATTGTTAATGAAGCTCTTCCCGGCATGGTATGCGCGGTGACGGGATTGACTGTAACATATCCGGGCGAGGGTATAGGCAGCGCGCCTGACGCGAAAGCGGCTGTGCTGGAAAGCGTGCTTACCTATAAAATAGAGCTGCCAGATGATATTGACGCGCATACCGCGCTTGATTTGCTGCGTCAGCTTGAGGAGGAGGATCCTCAGCTTCATATAATATGGAATGAACAGCTTAGAGAAATACACACACAGGTAATGGGAGAGGTACAGCTTGAAGTTTTAAGACGCGTTATAGCTGACCGTTTTGGATTTGACGTGGAATTTACCCATGGCTCGATCGCGTATAAGGAAACGATAGCCGCGCCTGTGGAGGGTGTTGGACATTATGAGCCGCTGCGTCACTATGCGGAGGTGCATTTGCTTATGGAGCCTGCCGAAAGAGGCAGCGGGATGCATTTCTCATCGCAGTGTGGTGAAGATAGTCTTGACCGCAACTGGCAGAGACTTATTTTGACGCATTTGAAAGAGAAAGCGCATATAGGAGTGCTGACAGGCTCGCCTGTAACAGATATAAAAATAACGCTTGTGGCTGGGCGCGCGCATCAGAAGCATACGGAAGGCGGCGACTTCCGCCAGGCAACATACCGCGCTGTGAGACAGGGCCTGAAAATGGCTGAGAGTGTTCTTCTTGAACCGTATTATGAATTTCACCTGGAGGTGCCGACAGAAAATGTGGGACGCGCGATGACAGATATTACTCAGATGGGAGGCGCGTTTTCTCAGCCTGAAACATTTGGTGACATGACAGTGATTTCGGGCAGCGCGCCTGTTGCGGCAATGCGTGATTATAACAAGGAAGTAATCAGCTATACAAGCGGCCGCGGACGTCTCAACTGTATTTTGAGCGGATATGAGCCTTGTCATGACGCTGAGAGAGTTATAGAAGAAACAGGATATAATTTTGATACGGATATTGAAAATCCGGCTGATTCTGTGTTTTGTTCACATGGCGCGGGCTTTGTTGTTAAGTGGGACAAAGTATATGATTATATGCATCTGGACGGTCTTAGTTTCGATGCGGGGGATGATGACGATACAGAGGAAACTGTACGCGGAAGAGCGGAAAATTATCTTGATATGGTAGCTGACGATAACGAGCTTATGCAGATTTTCGAGCGTACCTATGGGAAGGTAACGAGCAGAACGGGATCATATGCTGTCAGAAAGACTGTCTCCCCGAAGAAGAAATACGGCAGGGCAAAGCCGCTGCCGCAGGGGGACGAGTATTTGCTTGTTGACGGATATAATATAATATTTGCATGGGACGAGCTGAAAGAGCTTGCGAAAAGCGGACTGAATATGGCGCGCGACAGATTGATTGATATTTTGTGCAATTACTGCGGTTTTTGCAGATGTAAGCTGATACTGGTATTTGACGCGTATAAAGTCAAGGGCGGTATGGGAAGCGTGGAAAAAATACACAATATCAATGTGGTATATACGAAGGAGGCGGAAACCGCCGATATGTATATCGAGAAAACAACGCATGAGCTTGGCAAAAAGCACCGTGTGCGCGTGGCGACGTCCGACAGTCTTGAACAGATTATTATTCTCGGAAACGGTGCGGTAAGAGTGTCCGCTGATGAATTTTACAAGGAAGTAAAGGATGCGGAAAAAGCGATTATGGAAATAATTTCAGGGAGGTAATTTTGTTTATCTTCCTGTAAAGAAATTTAAGGGGAACGGTTATGAAATCAAAAACAACGTATATATGTAATGAGTGCGGTTATAAGTCGCCTAAATGGCTGGGCAAATGCCCTGGGTGTAACAGCTGGAATACAATGGAGGAAACGCTTGTTACACCTGAAAAAAAAACATCAGCTACAAAGTCGCTTGTCAGGGAAAGCACAGTGAGCGCGCGTATGCCAAAGAAAATCGGCGAGGTAAAAATCGGTTATGAAACACGGTATAATACAGGACTGCGGGAGCTTGACCGAGTTCTGGGAGGAGGACTGGTGGAAGGCTCGCTTATACTTGTCGGCGGTGATCCCGGTATCGGAAAATCTACGTTGCTTTTACAGATATGCGAGAAAATGGGCGAGGAAAAGAAAATACTGTATGTTTCGGGAGAAGAGTCTGAAGGACAAATAAAGCTGAGAGCGGAGCGTCTCGGCGTGACTACGGGAAATCTGTATCTTATTTCGGAAACAGATGTCGAGCTGATTATTGAGTGTATAAACGAAGTGAAGCCTGATATAGTTATAATTGACTCAATACAGACAATGAACAGAGAGGACATTGCTTCAGCGGCGGGAAGCGTGCCGCAGGTGCGGGAAGCGACGAACGCGTTTATGCACGTGGCAAAGGCTATGGGGATAGCCATGTTTATTGTCGGACATGTCACTAAGGAGGGAGCTATAGCGGGACCGAGAGTGCTGGAGCATATGGTTGACTGTGTTCTGTACTTTGAAGGCGACAGACAGCTTACGTTCAGAATACTGAGAGCGGTAAAAAACCGTTTCGGTTCGACCAATGAAATCGGCGTGTTTGAAATGTGCGACACGGGACTGCGGGAGGTAGATAATCCGTCGATGATGCTGCTTGAAGGAAGAAATACGGATATATCAGGCAGCGCGATTGTATGTGCGATGGAGGGGAGCCGCGGCGTTATGGCGGAAATACAGGCGCTTGTCACGCCGACCGGTTTTGGAAATCCAAGACGCATGTCAAACGGAATTGACCAGTACCGCACGCTGCTGCTTATAGCGGTGCTGGAAAAACGCGCGAGAATGAATTTGTCGAATTCGGATGTTTATATTAATGTGGCGGGCGGGCTGAGAATTGATGAAACTGCCGTTGATCTGGGCGTATGCGCCGCAATTGCGACAAGTCAGGCTGACATACCGCTGCCGCCTGATATGATTTTTATAGGCGAAGTGGGACTGGGAGGTGAGCTTCGCGGTGTCTCACAGCTCGAAAAGCGTATAAGCGAGGCGGCTAAACTTGGCTTTAAGTCGGCCATAGTGCCTAAACAATCGCTGAAAGGCGTAAGAGTTCCTGACGGCTTTGCGGCATATGGTATAAGAACAGTAAGTGAAATGATAAATATGCTAAGGCGCAAATAGTTGACAATCGGAGAGATTTATATTATAATTCAATAAGGGACTTGTCCCATGATTGAATTGCTAATACAATCATAACATATAAAGGGGTTGTCGGCAGTGGAGGAAAAAAGAACCGGGGGCGGAAAAGAATTTGTTTTTTCGGTTATATGGGCGGTAATATTGCTTTGTATCGGAAGAGTAATAACAAATCTGCTCGAGAATTATAAAATAATCGGCATGATTATAACAATAATTATGTTTTGTGTTCTCGGCTTTTTTGTGCTGACGCGCTACAGCGCGGTATACACCTTCACATTTAAGGATGACAGACTGCGTGTAAACAGAAGTATAGGACATAGAAATAAAGAGGTTGATTTTGCCGTGTCCGAGATAGAGTCGGTGACAAGATCAAAACCGGAAAACGCGCCGAAAACAACAGTAGTAATGCGTGCAAGCGTTTTCACGGCAAAAAATCTTTGGTATATCATATATGAAAAAAACAGGATACGCACACTGCTTATATGCGATATGTCAAAAAATATGGCTGACAGGCTGAAAAGCAGAACAAAAAATGTAAAGGCATAACAGAGAGGTTTAGATAATATGATTAATGTTATAGGAGTACGTTTTAAACCGGCGGGAAAGACGTACTATTTTGATCCGTTGGATTTTGAGATAGAACCGGGCGAGCACGTTATTGTTGAGACGAGCAGAGGTATTGAATACGGAACGGTCGTGCTTGGCAGAAGACCTATTGATGATGAACAGTTCCAAAAAACCATAAAGGGAGTTGTCCGTATCGCCACGGAGGAGGATACGGAAAAATATAAGCAGAATAAACAGCTGGCGAAGGATGCCTATAAAATCTGTTTTGATAAAATACAGGAGCATGGTCTGGCAATGAAGCTGGTAGAGGTGGAATATACCTTTGACGGCAATAAAATATTATTCTATTTTACGGCAGACGGGAGAATTGATTTCCGTGAGCTGGTAAAGGATCTTGCGGTGATATTTAAGACCAGGATAGAACTGCGCCAGATAGGTGTGCGTGACGAGGCTAAAACCCTCGGAAGTATCGGCATATGCGGAAAGGATCTTTGTTGCAGCCAGTTTCTTGAAGAATTTGTTCCGGTTTCTATCAAAATGGCTAAGGAACAGGGACTTTCTCTTAATCCGTCTAAAATTTCCGGAGCCTGTGGCAGACTTATGTGCTGTCTGAAATACGAGCAGGATACCTATGAGGAGATACATAAGATTACACCGAGACAGGGCGCGCTTGTAAAAACGCCTGACGGTAAAGGCACAGTAGAATTTGTGAGCCTGCTCAAAGGACTTGTAAAAGTAAAACTTGATGACGAGAATGAAAAAACACTTAAGGAATTTAAGGTTTCTGACGTGAAGCCGTTGAAGCGTAACAAGAATAATGACGCTCAAAAGGAAAACAACACCGATTAAAATTTTCTAAAAACTATTGAAGAATAATTATTTTTATGTTACAATAAATAGAGATTGACGTTTGGATAAACGTAAGTAAATTTGGGGAGGTGTATTTCAATGGCATATAAAATTTCTGACGCTTGTATTTCCTGCGGCGCGTGCGCGGCTGAATGTCCTGTAAGCGCTATTTCAGAGGGTGATGCTAAGTATGTAATCGACGCTGATACTTGTATCGAGTGCGGCGCGTGCGCTGGCGTATGTCCTGTAGGCGCTCCTGAACAGGCGTAATTAAATATGAATGGAAGGGTGTTGTATTGTTTTAGTACAACACTCTTTTTCGTTATATAGATATTAACCGCGATTGGAAAGACGATCGCAGTTTGTGATAGTGTAGCGTGCATGAAACCAAGGGGGTGTTATGCCGTAGAGAGGTGAACAACGCTTTAGCGTTGTAGGCATAGAATCAAAGATTCGTTATGTCGTAGAAAGGTGATGTAAATTGAAGAAAATAGCTACTATTATAGCGGCGGCCATAACCGCGCTTATGCTTGTGTCGTGCTCAGAGAGTGGGGTTGTGTATGAGCCTCAGACAAATAAACTCCCGTCAAACGGAAACTCATGGACTGTTCTTGTCTATATGTGCGCGTCAGACGCGGAAGCGGAAAACGGGGCATATTCGGACAAGCTCAGACAGCTTATGAGCGTGGATTATCCTGAAAATATAACAGTCGCGGTTCAGACAGGCGGCAGCGGCAACTGGCGTATCAAGGGAATGTACAGCGACTATATGCAGCGTTTTGAGGTGGGAAAAGACAGTCTGTATCTTGCAGACCAGTCCGTGAGCGCCGATATGGGAAATTACAGAACACTTTCGGATTTTATAGGCTGGGGAATGACAAATTACAGCTCGGATAAATATATGCTTATACTTGCCGGTACGGGCGGAAACTGTATAGACGGTATGGGGTATGATGGTATACATGACGGCAACAGTCTTAATTTGGAGGAAATCTCATACGCAATGAGTCTTGCAAGTAGGAAGTTTGATATTGTAGGTATCGACGCGTCACTTATGGGCAGTCTTGAAACCGCTTCGGCACTGTCCACATATGCGGATTATCTGGTAGCTCCGCAGGCGGTACAGAGTGAGGATAGCTGGAACTATAAGGATTTCATGCAGTATTTGTGCGGTAATCCGTCTGTTAGTGACGAGGATATATGCAGAGAAATATGTGATACATACTACGAGAGCTGTCTTGCCAATAAAACCGCGTCAGGCGTAGCAATGTCCGCGGTGGATATGTCAAAAATTTCAGCGCTTAATCAGGCTTTTGACGGTATGGCGGGAGATATGCTTATAACAACTAATTCGCTTCAAGAACTTGCGGCTGTGTCAAAGATCATGGATACAGTACATGTTTACGGCGGGGCAACGGCAGAGGAGGGCTATTCTAATCTTATAGATCTGGGAGATACTGCCGTAAAGCTTCAGGGACAGCTTGGAGCGACAGCGGATATGTTGATAGAGGCTCTTAATGATGCTGTTGTGTACAGGGTTTGCGGTGAAAATGAAAATCACGCCACAGGTCTCAGTGTGTATTATCCTATTGAGGCCGAAAATGACGCTCTACAGCAGTATATGGAGGTTGTCACGAGCGGAAAATATAAGGAATTTCTGCGGAAGATTTGTATAAACTGTTCCGTTGATGATCCGTCAGGCAGCGAGAACTATACGGAGTCATGGGCATGGAATACTTATAATGAAGATATGCAGACACTTGAATATAATTCAATTCTTGACGCAAATTCGTATGAGCTTAATATTTATGGGAATATGGATATGTTTAAAAAAGTTTCAATGAATGTATACAAGGCGGATAGAGACGGCGGATATGTGTTCGTCGGAAATTACGATCGGATTGACAGTGATTGGGACGGAGGTATTTTTAAGGATGCCTTTGACGGAAAGTTAATAAAGCTGTGCGGAAAAACTGTGTCACCGTCGCTTGTCAGGAGTTATGATGAATATGAGCTTTATTCCATACCTGTTCTGCTTAACGGAATAAGAAGTAATATACGTGTTTCGCGTGACAAGGTGACAAATAAATATACTGTTATAGGCGCGTGGAGAGGCTTGGATGAAAACGGAGCGGCACAGGGCGGTATTAAAAAGGTAAGCTTTTTTGATAGAATAACACCGGTTTTTTCGGTGTATGATGAGGCGCATAATAAGACAGAATATAAAACAGGAAAGCTTTCAGTCAAACTGACAGGGGGCGCTGCGGAAAAAACTGCTGACAATGGTTCGTATATATTTGAATATGAGCTTACTGATATATACGGAATGAAGCGGCGCGGTACGCCTGTCAGCGCAAGGTTTAATTCGGGGGAAATATATTTTGATTGATAAAGAAGGTATTAATTTGGAAAATACACAGAAATTAATTGATTTTATTGAAAAAAGCACGGACTGTTATCATACCGTAAAAACAGTAAAAGAAGCCCTTAAAAAGAACGGTTTTTCAGAGCTTAAAGAGAATAGGGGATGGAATTTGGAAAAGGGAGGCAGATATTATGTTTCTCGGAATTCTTCATCTCTGATTGCGTTTAAAATTCCCGGGACGGAATATAAAGCATTTTCAATTTGCGCGTCACATACCGATTCGCCGTCTTTTAAGCTAAAGCCTATTTTTGAGCTTGAAGCGGAAGGATGTGTGAAGCTTAGTGTCGAGGGATACGGCGGTATGATAATGTCATCGTGGCTGGACAGACCGCTCTCTGTAAGCGGACGAATTGTTACCGCGGAGAACGGAAAGATTAAGGAACAGCTTGTGAATATTGATCGCGATATAGCTGTGATACCAAATCCCGCAATTCATATAAGCCGTGATATAAACAAGGGATATGAGTTTAATGTGAAGCGTGATATGTGTCCTGTTGCGGGCAGCCGCGCGGGCGCGCTTGCGGAGCTTGTTGCGGATAGCGCGGGAGTGCCGAGTGAGAATATCAAGGGGTTTGATCTGTTTTTATATAACCGTATGAGAGGAATTATATTTGGAACGGATAATGAATATTTTTCCGCTCCGAGAATTGATGACTTACAGTGCGTTTATACGACGCTGGAGGGATTTATCGGCGCGTCGAATGAAAAGCGTGTTTCCGTATTCGCCGCATTTGATAACGAGGAGGTTGGAAGCGGAACAAAACAAGGCGCATTATCGTCATTTCTGAGAGATGTTCTTGAAAGGATAAATTTTTCCCTCGGAGGAAACGAGGAAAAGTATAAAATAGCGTTAGCTGACAGTTTTATGCTGTCCTGTGACAACGCTCACGCGGTACATCCGAATTACGCGGATAAAGCAGACAGTACAAATCGCGTGTATATGAACGGCGGAATAGTTATAAAATATAACGCAAATCAAAAATATACAACTGACGCTGTTTCTGAAGCGGTCGTAAAGCATGTGTGCGAAAAAGCTGATATTCCATATCAATTGTATGCTAACAGAAGCGATATGCCCGGCGGTTCGACTCTCGGGAATTTGTCTGATGAGAAGGTTTCGATAAATACCGCTGATGTTGGTCTTGCGCAGCTGGCTATGCATTCGGCGTATGAAACGGCGGGAACAAAGGATACGGAATGTATGATTAAATTTATAAAGAAATTTTATGAGACACAACTGACATTTTAAACGGACTGTTTATACAGCCCCGAACTATTGCTGTAATACGGATAACAATAGTATATTATATCTCATTAATAATATAAATTTTTCGGACAGTAAAAAATCACGTCCGCAATCAAAGTATTGCGGGCGCGGGCAAAAATGCAGACCGGATATTACAGGAAAGCAAAATGAGGTATTCAGAAGAAAATGCATCAAAATTGAAAATGCGTTTTTTTGTAAAATGATTTGCTTATTATTTATTCGTGTTCATTTATCATATGATTAAGACGCGCCGGAATTTCGTTGGTGACAATAAAGTCCGCGCCATAGTTTATATATTCCTGAGCGGTAGCTGTTTCGTCTATTGACCAAACTCCGCAGTAAATATTTTGCTGATGAAGAATATTAATTTCCTCCTGATGTACTTGCGGATAGTTATATAATATACCGCGGTTATCGCTTATTTGAGCAATGTTTGTCAGATTGTCTGTGTAGGAGGCGGGTGTGTAGCCTATTGTCATAACAGGAATAACACTGTTTCGGGAGCGGATTTCTGTTATATCTCCGATTTCTCCGGTGATGATACAGCGGCTTTCAAGACCGCTTTCAATGATTTTGTTTAAAAGAGTATCGTAGCCGCGTATGCTTTTGATTTCCACAACGGGAACACATTCATATTGTTTGCATATTGATAGATATTCCTCAAGTGTGGGGATTTTTAAATTTTCGCTTGTTTTAAGATTATTTCCGAAATCAATTGTAAACTGATTAAGATCATCAAGAGAATAATCCGTTACAGTACCTTCGCCGGTTGTTGTTCTGTCAAGGGTTTCATCATGCATGCAGACAAAATGGCCGTCGGTTGTTTCAGCTATGTCTGTCTCAATACCCCAGAAGCCTATTTTTCCCGCAAGCTCAAACGCCGGTATGCTGTTTTCGGGAGCGTAGTTTGAATAACCTCTGTGAGCGACAAATTTTTCTCCGCCTTCTGAGAATACTGTGGATATACCGTTGCTTTGCGTCTGTTGTCCGTTTTCAAAGGCAAGAGTCGGCGCGGCTTTATGAAACAGAGAAATTTTCGGCCATACAATTGCTGACACAAAAAGGAAAACTGTTATGATAATAAGCTTTCTGCGTATATTGTACAAGAAAATCCCTCCCTTTGCTAAAAATCAGTATCTCTTTCAGTATACTATATATTTTGTTATTAATCAAGATAATTATTCGACAAAAAGCGACTTCTTTAAAGAAGCCGCTTTTATGATTTGTATTATTCGGTTATAAGCATTACAGCTTGAAGCTCATTGTCCCATTCAACGCTGAAGCCGACCATGTCAGCGATATCGCGTATTTTAAAATATGTGTTGCCGTTTATATTATATGAGAGGAAATCCATTTCCTCACCGTCAACATATACAGGCGCACTGTTCTGGCTCACGTTAAGAGCCGCTCCGTCATCACTCAGCTCGCCGCCGACGACTGTATAATTAAAATCTTTTGAAATGCTTATACCATTCAGATTTTCATCCCACGCCACCTCAAAATGTGATGATGTGTTTCTTAAAATCATTGCGATGTCACGGATTTTATAGTAGTTGGAGTCATTTACCGTGTAACCCGAGACTTCAACTTCCTCGCCGTTTACGAGAAGATTGGCGTTTGAGTTTGTGGCGGTCAGAGGATTAATTCCCTCGTATTTGTCGACAAAGCTTTTTATTTTTGCTCTGTTCGGATAACCGTTTGTGAGGAAGTCATCTCCGTACATATCCACATAAGGTATAGTAGGATAAGGACTTACGTAGGATTTGAGTATTTTTTCAGTTGTTAGCTTCTGACCGTCGAATATCAATTTATAATAATTAATAACGGAGGAATAACGCGGTATTTCGCGTCCCACAAATATGTATCTGTCCTCTTTTTCATATACTGTTATATCGGTAAGACATGTTCCTATGATATTTCCGGGTATTTCTATTGATGTGATAGTATTACCGTTCATTGTAAATCCCGCGCTGATACCGCCGTCCATACCGTCGCGCATAACAAACGCTTCCGGGATACCGTTTCTGTCAAGATCGGTAATAACAACCTCATTGTATGACGGATCGGATGACATTATTTTCATAAGACGCGTTACAAATGCCTCGCGCCAGCTTTCAGCCGCTGATACGGAAGAAAGACAGGCCGTGCAGGCTATTATTGCGGCCGCGGCCGCAGAAATAATTTTTCTCATAATTTTCTGTTCCTTTCTGATTACGGTTGAATTTATATGGTATTAATTGTCGTCTTTTGTCTATCTTTAATATTATACTAAACTTTTACCATATTGTCAAATTTGTTTGTCTGTCCGTGAATATCAGATAACAGAAAACTCCCGCACATATGTGCGGGAGTTAAATGCATGATTATTATTCCGCGTCCTCGTCGACAGCGTCCTTGTGTGAAAGTGAGATTTTGCCGGTCTTTTTATCAACCTCCATAACCTTAACTTTCAGCCAGTCGCCTTCTTTTACAACGTCCTCCACATTTTCAACTCTGTGATTAGCCAACTTGGAGATATGGCATAGACCGTCCTTGCCCGGAAGAATTTCGACAAACGCTCCGAAAGACTGTATTGTTTTAACGAGGCCTGTGTATATTTCACCAACCTCAGGCTCTTTGACAATGGCTTCAATAGCGTCTCTTGCCGCTTTTCCGGACTCCTGATCAACCGCAAAAATATGAATTGTACCATCGTCTTCAATATCAATCTTAGCGCCTGTTTCAGCCACAATCTTCTGAATAACCTTGCCGCCCTGACCGATAACGTCACGGATCTTATCAACGTCTATTTTCATTGTTTCTGCCTTAGGAGCGTATGGTGAAAGCTCTTCTCTCGGAGCAGAAATTGCTTTGAGCAATATTTCATCAATTATATAATATCTTGCTTTTTTGGTCTTTTCAAGAGCTTCCTCAATAACCTCGTACGGCAGACCGTCATTCTTTATATCAACCTGAATTGATGTAATACCTTTTTTTGTTCCGGCCACCTTAAAGTCCATCTCGCCGTAGAAATCCTCAAGTCCCTGAATATCTACCATTGTAGTAAAGCCGTTATCAGTTGTGATAAGACCGCAGGATATACCCGCAACGGGAGCCTTGATAGGAACGCCCGCCGCCATAAGCGAAAGTGTTGAACCGCAAACGCTGCCTTGTGATGTCGAGCCGTTTGAGGAAAGCACTTCTGAAACCACTCTGATAGCATACGGGAATTCGTCCTCTGACGGGAGCACAGGTACAAGTGAGCGTTCGGCAAGCGCACCATGACCGATTTCACGTCTGCCGGGGCCTCGTGACGGTCTTGTTTCTCCGACAGAATATGACGGGAAGTTATAATGATGAATATATCTTTTTTCTTCCTCAAGATCAATGCCGTCAAGTCTCTGTATTTCAGAAAGCGGAGCGAGTGTCGCTACTGAGAGCACCTGAGTCTGGCCTCTTGTAAACATACCGCTTCCATGCGTTCTCGGAAGCAGATCGACTTCCGCGGCAAGCGGTCTTATTTCATCAAGGCCTCTGCCGTCAACGCGTCTGCCCTGCACAAGCCACGCGCGTACAATTTCTTTCTGCATTTTATAAAGTATCTCGCCTATTTGCTCGTTTATGTCAGGGAACTGTTCTTCAAGAGCGGGAATAATTTCATCCGTAATGACGCCTATTCTTTCGTCGCGTATGTTTTTATCATCAGTGTCGAGCGCGTGCTGAAGCTTTTCAAAAGCCATAGCCTTGATTGCGTCATATAAATCATGGTCAACGTCATGTGACTCATATGTGAATTTTTCCTTGCCTATTTCAGACTGAATAGAGCTTATGAAATCACAAAGCTCAATGATATGCTTATGAGCGAATTTGATCCCCTCAAGCATAACGCTTTCCTCAACCTCGTTAGCGCCGGCTTCAATCATAACGACCTTTTGTTTAGTGCCGGCAACCGTTACAAGCATATCGCTCTTTTCTCTCTGTTCAACAGTCGGGTTGATGATGTACTCGCCGTCAACAAGTCCGAGCCATACTCCGCCGATAGGACCGCTCCATGGAACATCTGAAATTGAGATGGCGATAGAAGCGCCGATCATTGCCGCAACCTCGGGAGGATTGTCCTGTTCAACGGAAAGCACGGTGGTTACTACTGATACATCGTTTCTCAGATCTGACGGGAAAAGCGGTCTTATAGGTCTGTCTATAACACGGCTTGTCAGAACGGCTTTTTCCGACGGCTTGCCTTCGCGTTTTATATATCCGCCCGGAATTTTACCTACAGAATACAGTTTCTCTTCGTAGTCAACGCTGAGCGGGAAGAAGTCAACGCCTTCCCTTGGCGAGCGTGACGCTGTCACGTTTGCCATTACGACTGTGTCTCCGTAACGGACAAGACAGTGTCCGTTAGCAAGCTGAGCCATTTTTCCTGTTTCAATAATAAGCGGTCTGCCCGCAAGTGTTGTTTCAAAAGTTTTGAACATAATTTTTCTCCTTTATTTGTTTTTTGCCGGAGATATGTTTTAGCAGATAAACACAAAGGTAAAAATGTTTTATCTCTCTATTTATTTGCTAAACAAATATCTCCATAAATATATACAGGCAAACAGGGCGCACCCCGTTTGCCTTATAATCTGTATAAAATTACTTTCTAAGACCAAGCTTGGCAACAAGCGCGCGGTATCTTTCGATATCCTGATCCTTAAGATAGTTCATAAGACCGCGTCTCTTACCTACCATCATAAGAAGACCTCTTCTTGAATGGTGATCTTTCTTGTGGAAGTTAAGATGCTCGTTGTTAAGATGATTAATTCTCTCTGTGAGAAGCGCTACCTGCACTTCAGGAGAACCTGTGTCGCCCTCATGAGTCGCGAAAGTCTTAATGATTTCTGCCTTACGTTCTTTTGTCATGATTTCACCTCCTATGATAAATCATCGCCCAATGCTGAGATACCGTTGGTGATTCGGTTTTCTAAGTCATGGGTTCAACTTATATACTTTGTCTGATAAAAATTAATTTGCAGAAAATTAATCCTGCTTTGCCTGTCTGTTGAAACGTCTGTTGAACTTTTCAACTCGTCCGCCTGTGTCTACAAGCTTCTGCTTACCTGTGAAAAACGGGTGGCATTTTGAGCAGATTTCAATTTGGATATTTTCCTTTGTTGAACCTGTTTCGATTACCTCTCCGCAAGCGCAGGTAATGGTAGTCTGCTTGTAATCAGGATGAATTCCTTCTCTCACTACCGATTGCCTCCTTATTAGAATTTTGCAGTACAAAAAATACCACAATGTAGTATAACATATACAAATGTTATTTGCAAGCATTATTTTACATTTTATGAAAAAAATTTGCGTGTCTCGCCCGCGAGAAACAGAGATCCGCATACACATATAACAGTGTTTTTGCCGTATGTGCCGCTTTCCGCGGCGTGCAAGGCGTTGTATAATGCCTGTTCAGGATTAGTATTTACAGTTACACTGATATTGATACTGCTGATAATTGCCGCAATTTTTTCCGCTTTAACACAACGGGGGATGTCAAGCTCTGTTGCGATGACCGCTTTTGCTATCGGCGCGATTTCGCGTATGCAGGAATTGTAATCCTTGTCCTCCATCATTGCTGTAATAAGAATAATATCACGGTTCAGACTGAGCAGTGAGTGTTTCAGCGCGCGTATTCCGTCAATGTTGTGCGCTCCGTCTATTATGATGTTGTCGGTGACAAATTCAAAACGCGCGCCCCATTTTACGAGAGAAAGTCCGTCTGTAACGGCTTTTTCGGGGATTTTAATACCGAGTTTTCGCATGGCGCTGATAATTTCAAGCGCTACCGCCGCATTTTGCGGCTGATAAGTACCCTTTAAGGAAAGTTTGTATTGTTTTCCTTTGTATATGAAGCCGCTGTTGGTTATTGTGGCGTTTTCCGCAAAGGTGAGCGACGCGTGTTTATCCGCGGAGCGGGACTGTATAATGTCTCTGACGGTCTCATTGGGATGAGAAATAACAATTCCGTTTTCACGTATTATTCCGCATTTTTCCAGAGCGATTTTTTCTATAGTATCGCCGAGATACTGAGTATGGTCAAGACCGATTTTGCATATGACGCTTACAATACTGGTTTCGATAATATTTGTAGCGTCAAGCGCGCCGCCCATACCGACTTCAAGTACTACAAAATCACATTGCCGCTCGTAAAAATAAAGCAGAGCCATTGCGGTGACAAATGCAAATTCAGAGACATAAGCGTCATTTTCCTCCATAGCTGTTTTTACCCGCAGCGTATAAGATGCGATATCATCATCAGAAATAAATGATCCGTCAATGCGTATACGGTCGTTAAAAATTTCCAGGAAAGGCGAGGTGAAAAGTCCTGTTCTGTATCCGCTCTGTATCAGTATTTCCGCTGTCATCGCTGAGGTGGAGCCTTTTCCGTTTGTGCCGGCAATATGTATGAATCGCAGTTTTTTGTGGGGATTGCCGAGATGGTCAAGCAGTTTCGCAAGCTTTTCATTACCGAGCGGACGGCGGAATTTAGGTATTGAATGTATAAAATTAACAGCTTCCGTATAGTTCATAAATTTTCTCCATATAAATCTTAATATTATAATTTTATTATAATTGTTTGCATATCACAAGTCAAATATTATCGTAACAAAAAATTCATAAAAAATCTATTGATTTTTTGACTGTAAAGTGGTATATTGTATAAGTATGGTTAAAAAACAAATGAAAGGGGCTAAAAAAGCTAATGAATGAAAAGAAAAAGTCAACAAAGTCAGACAAACTGCTTAATCTTATAATGTGTGTTATTGTAATAGCGGTTCTTGCGGTTGCGGTTTACGCGACATACGGAAAGCTTTCTGAAAACATTAAGGATAAGGCAATCCAGAGCGGACAGGCGGAAGCGACGGTTGAATATCTGGCAAAGCAGTCGGGTATGACGGTTGAGGATTATCTTTCACAGTACGGTTTGTCTGTTGGGGACACTATTACTGAGGATACGACAGAGACTGATATGCTTGACAATATGACGCTTGAAAATTATCTCAAGTACAACGGTGACGAGCAGACGGCAGACGAGGTTCTTGAGGGCGTTGGATTGAAGGATAAGGCGACGAAAGATACTCTGTGGAAAGATTTTATGCCTATGGTTCCGACAGTATCGATTATCGGAGAGGAGTCCTTTAATCAGATTAAGGAACAGATGAATTTGGGCGATGAAGTAACACCTGATATGCCATATGGTGAATTTGAAAAGGTTTTGCAGGACGCGCAGCAGAAAAAGGCTGACGAGAACAATGCAGCCGAGACCGGTGAAAGTGGAGATGACGCTGAACCGACCGAGGCGCCGGCGGAATAATAAATTGATAAGGAGATTATAACCGTGAGTGATGAAAAGAATTTGAATGAGGAAAATGAAGTTGTTCAGGAGAATGACACTGAGGTAACGGAAGTAACAGAAACTGAGGCGTTAGAAGCTGAAAATACAGTGGCTGAGACGGAGACCGCTGAAGAAATCAGTGAAGTGTCCGATGATACTGCTGACGCTGTGGACGAAGCTTCAGACGCGGCTGAGAATGCGTTTGTTCAGGCTGAATCGGCTGAGAGTATTATCGGAGGTGCGCAGGAAGTTTCGGCTGAGGTGACGTCAGAAGCCGCTGCCGAGGCGGATGAAACTCAGACAGAGATAGCTGAGGCTGTCGCTGCCGCTCAGGAAGCGTACGGAACAGTTCAGAAAGAGGAAAAGAGAGTTGTAAACAAGGGCGCGGTTATTGCCATTGCGGTTGCGGCTGTGCTTGTAATTGTTCTTGTTATTCTTGGAATAATGTTTGCTCCGAAGATGTTTAATGAATATAACAGACAGGGATACGTTGATGTAAGCGGACGCACAGTCGGCGAGGTCGCAAAAGAAGCCGGAATGGAGCTTAACGAGTTCCTTGAGGTTTACGGTCTTCCGGAGGATATGCCTGCAAACACAACAGAGAGCGCGGCATATAACAATATCCCGATCGGAAATATGTCTCAGACATACGGTATGTCGGTAGACGAGCTAAAGGAAATGCTTAAAATGCCGGAAGAGGTGACAGAGGATACGCCATGGGGCGAAGCTCTTGCAAAAGTAACTCTCGGCGCATACGTTGGAGAGGACTATCTTGCTGAATTCAAAGAGTATTACGGACTTGGCGAGGATGTTACGGCTGAAACACTATGGGGCGAAGTAAGACAGACTGTTGAGGAAAAGCAGAGAGACGAAAGAATTCAGGCTGAAAAAGACGCTAAAAATGCCGAGAAGGAAGCTGCTGATGACACTGCGGCAGATGATACGGCGACAGAGGATAACGCATCCGCTGATACAACAGAAGCTCCCGCTGAGAACACAGCAACGGAAGCTCCCGCGGCATAATAATATTTGATTTAAGATTGAAAGAGGATTGATATTTAAACAATCCTCTTTTTATATTGAAAATATCCTGACATTATGATACAATAAATAACACATTGATATTTGACGCCTTATTTGCCCATGGATAAAGCGTTAAAATATTTTTTGTTATTTTTATGGGCAGAAAGGCTATGGAGATTATTATGATAGCTATTATAGATTACGGTGCGGGAAATCTGCACAGCGTTAAAAACGCGCTTGATTTTCTGGGTGAACCTTGTGTGGTTACAGGCATTGGTGATGAGATTCTCGCGGCGGATAAGATCATTCTTCCGGGCGTCGGAGCTTTCGGAGACGCTATGAGCTGTATGCGTAAAAGCGGGCTTGTTGAGACTGTGAGAACCGCTGCCAAAAGCGGCAAACCGTTTCTGGGTATATGTCTGGGACTGCATTTGCTTTTTGAGGAAAGCGAGGAAAGCGAGGGCGTGAAGGGGCTTGGAATATTTGAGGGGAAGGCTGTCAGAATTCCCGGTCACGGTTTGAAAATTCCTCATATGGGCTGGAACAGCATCCGATCTGTTAAGGACAGCAGAATACTTTGCGGTCTCGGCAGTGATCCTTATGTTTATTTTGTGCATTCGTATTACATACAGCCGGGAAATAAGAGTATAGTGAGCGCGGTTACCGAATACGGCGGCGAGCTTGATATTGCGGTTGAGATGGACAATATATTTGCGCTGCAGTTTCATCCCGAAAAGAGCGGCTGCACGGGTATGCGGATATTAAAGAATTTTACAATGCTTTAAGGAGATAAAAATATGTATGCGAAACGAATAATACCCTGTCTTGACGTGAAAAACGGCAGAGTGGTAAAGGGAGTTAATTTTGTTAATCTGATAGACGCGGGAGATCCTGTTGAGTGCGCTAAGGTGTATGACAGGGCGGGAGCGGACGAGCTTGTGTTCCTTGATATAACGGCGTCGTCTGACGCGCGTGAAACGGTTACGGATATGGTTCAGGCCGTTGCGAAGCAGGTGTTTATCCCGTTTACGGTCGGCGGAGGAATACGCACGGTAGAGGATTTTCGCGCAATACTTAATGCAGGCGCGGACAAGGTTTCGGTAAACAGCGCGGCTGTAAAGCGTTCAGAGCTTATCAGCGAGGCCGCGTCTAAGTTCGGCAGTCAGTGCGTTGTGTGCGCTATTGACGCGAAGCGCCGTGATAGCGGCGATGGTTGGGAGGTGTATCTGAACGGCGGCCGCGTGAACACAGGTATAGACGCTCTTGAGTGGGCAAAGGAAGCGGAAAGACTCGGAGCGGGAGAGATACTGCTCACGAGTATGGACTGCGATGGTACGAAAGCCGGATATGATATCGAGCTTACGAGAGTGGTAAGCGAGAGTGTCAAAATTCCTGTCATTGCTTCGGGCGGCGCAGGCAGTATGGAGCATTTTCTTGACGCTTTTCGTGAAGGTAGAGCTGACGCTGTGCTTGCGGCAAGTTTGTTTCATTTTAAGGAAATAGAAATTATGGATTTAAAAAAATATCTTCGTGAAAACGGAGAGAGCGTCAGATTATAACATCGCAAAGATGTCTCCCGTCTTTGCGGACGGTGTGTTTCGCCAGGTTTTTCGAGGGAGACCGTTTTTGCTGAAAGCGGCGTATATGATATCTTATTGAGAAGGAGCGGAAAAGTATATGAGTAAAAAGAACAGAAGAAAGACGATTGCCCGAAAGGAAGAGGTTATACGCAAGGGAGAGTTTAGTATTGATGGCTCAAAAGCCTATATTATTTTCACTATAGTTATGTTTCATATTTTGCCTTTGTTTTTTGTAATGATGGGTGATAACGGACAAACGCTGCTGCTTCAGACATTTTTAATGATGCTTAATCCTATGTTTATAGCAATATCGGGACTCATATACGGAATAAAAAAAGGCTTTAACTTTAAATATCCGATTTTTATGACGATAATAGCGGCTTTGTCTATACCCATGTATTATGAGTTTGACGCGGGCGCGTATATGGCGCAGACCACCTTTATAATGGGTATTGTGTATTTAGTGTTTGCTGTAGGCTCAGCGGCTATAGGCGGTTTTGTGAAAAAACTGCTGAACTTTTAACGGAGGAAAAGGCGGATGGATAAAAAACTGTTTGGCGCATCAACGACAATGACGCCCGATATTTATAAGGAGTTTTACAGACTTTACTACAGGGAGCGGCTTAAGGTGTTTAGTATAATAGCGGCTCTGGCGGGTGTTATATTAATTGCGGGCGGAATATATCTGAACAGAAAAGGATTTGGGTACGTGTGGAGTCTTATAGCGGTGTGGATAGGAGCGGTGCTTATAATTTATCCGCGCGTTGCGTACAGGAAGCCTTATAAGAAATCTAAAGATCATAAGCAGACTACGCATTTTGCTTTTTATGAGGATTTTGTGGCTGAAAAAACAAATTCCAAGGGCGCGGATTATAAATATGCGGAGCTTGAACAGGTTATAGAAACTGATAAGTATATTATGATTTTTCATGATATGAACAGTATAAGCATAGTTGACAAGAAAAATGTAAAGGGAAATATAGAAGAATTGTCAGAGTTTCTTAAAGTGAGAACAGCCTACAGGCGGATAAAAAAATAAAAGTCAAAGGTCTGCGCGATAATTACCGTCTTTGGATTGTATTAAATATAGACGGGAGGGATAATTGTGGCACAGATACGGACTGAGAACAGACGCGAGCTGATAAAACGGCGCAGACAGTGTTTGAGACGGCGGAGAATACGGAGTTTATTGATTTTGATTTTTATGGCTGTGGCAGTTGCGGCCGGAATTTCAGCCGGAGTTACAGCCCGTCGTAATATGAGAGGGCGTAGTGATGGAATACCGCTGTATTTACAGACTGACGAAAGGTGGAAAGATATGTCCTACGGCAGCAGCACTATTGGAATAAGCGGGTGCGGGCCGGTCTGCTTGTCAATGGCGGCAGCGGGAGTTATGGGTAATGAAGAATTTACGCCTGTTATGGCGGCGGAGTTTTCGGAGGAAAACGGTTATTATGTTTCGGGTGTCGGTACAAGCTGGGACTTGATGACGGACGGAGCGAAAAAAATCGGGCTTAAAGTAAATGAGCTTCCGTTGGATGAGGGCTTTATAAAAAAAGAATTGACGAGAGGACATCCTGTGATTTGCAGTGTGAAGCCGGGAGATTTTACGAATGAGGGACATTTTATAGTGCTGGTTGACTACAGAGACGGAATGATATATCTGAATGATCCGAACAGTGCGGAAAACAGCGCCGTTCCGTGGAGTTATGAGCGGCTTGAGCCGCAGATAGGCGCAATGTGGTCTTACAGATAAAAATACAGATGTGTGTTTATGCGCATATCTGTATTTTTGTGCCGCTAAGGTTATAATACCGCGGCGCATTTTTTAATATGCGAAATATGAGCGGGGGTGGTAATGGATATGCTGGAGTGTATATACGGATGTCTGAGAAACGTATACATAGCCATAAAAAGTATACAAAGGCGAGAAATCAGGCAAAGCAGTATTATCAGATTTTGTGTAAAAGACTTTAGGGAAAAGATTTTGAATATCCTGAGAAATTCATGTTAAACAGTGTGATATCGGTCAAAAGAAAAAATATGTGTTGCTTTAAAACGGATTTAAGGCGGGTCATGTGATTGCTGTCAGATTGGTTGAATAAAGCGGAGCGAAAAAGTGTGACAGCATAAAAAGTCCGACGGCTTCAAAGAAGTGGCGGACTTTTTATATTACAGCAATTCAGTCCATTCCGTAATGTAACGGTCTGCGATTTGTTTCAGTATATCGGTTTCTTCGGCACTGGTTTCATCATATACGGCGCAGGTTATGAAGCCGCCTTTTTTCGCGCCGCGTATACCTGTTGAAATATCCTCAAACACAATACACTCTTCCGGAGGTATTCCTATACGTTTAGCGGCCAGAAGGTATACGTCGGGATTGGACTTGTTGACTCCGACTTCGGATGAAAAGGCGCACGCGTCAATATACTGCCATACGCCGAGACGTAAAAACGCTGTTTTGCAAAGCTCCTCATAGCCTGAAGTGGCGATTGCTGTTTTTATTCCCGCGTCATGAAGTTTTTTTAGATATTTGTCCGCGTCTTTTTTGAGCGGAAGAGTGTTTTCGTATTGCTTGAACGCCATTTTTTTCAGCTCGTCCGATATTTCGGTGCATGACATTTTGAGTCCGAGTATATCCGATATCATAGGTATGGACTCCTCAAAGGTAAGCTCCTTATATCTTGCGGCATCTTCATCAGACAGCTCATGACCGTGTATTCTGAAAAAATCTGTAAGCACGTCCCACCAGACATTCATTGAGTCAAGCAGTGTGCCGTCCACATCAAAAATTGCTCCTCGCATTATATCACCTCATTGTTACAGTATACACTAAATATGCTGATTTTTCAAGCGCGTAGGTAATATATATTTAAAAATACGACTTTTTTTAAGCCGTATTTTTGCATTGACAATATATACCACAGAGTGTTATAATCAAAATAATGAATTTAAACATTAACGGGAGGGTTAATATAATGGGATACTATTTTGATGACAGTGTAAGCATTAACGCCTATGAGGGAACTGATCCAAAGGCGGTTATTTCTTCGCTTGCATATAGATATATGGGACAAAATCTGAAACACGGGCTGTATTACCGCGCTTACACAAACAACGGTATTGTCCGTACAACGGACTACAGATATCTTGTAGACTTCAACAAAATTTTCCCCGAAAGTAAGGATAAAGACTGTGTGTGGGCGTTCGCAAGCGCGTACAGCGCCGGAAACGCGAGCTATGGTTTTGATATAAACTGCTTCGGGCCTATGGTAATGTATGTGAACGGCGAGGTTGTATATAAATCGGACATTTTTAAGGAGAGATATTCTGAAACGGCCACAAGAGTTTTCTTTGATGTAAAGCAGGGCTGGAATGATATAAGAATACAGTTTAAGAAAACAAAAGCGGGTTTCGGCGCTCAGTTCGGCACATGGATCGGCAAATGGGCGTTTTATACCATCATGCCTACAAAAGAGCGCACAGGTCAGGAGGGTTTTGTGTTTACGGAGCTTGTGCCTGATACTTATGAGCCTGAATTTGAGGTAGGTATGAGCGAAAAGGACTTTGCAAAGAAGCTGTATCCCGTCAGAGAATGGTCTGATGATGAAAAGAAGCAAGGCCAGCTTACGCGTATGTTTGGTACTCCCGACGGACGTTACGCGGTCGGTTACACAAAAGCTTTTTTTGACGATATCAAGGATACAAAGCATAAATTTACTATTGAAACAAAAGGCGAGACGGTTGTCTATATTAATAAAGAAGAAATATTTTCCACAAAGGGCGGAAAGGAAACCTTTGAGGCCGATCTGCCGTTTGGCGCATATGATCTGCACGTGAAATGCATGTGCAGCGGCGGCGACTGGGGTTACACTCTTTCATGCGCGGACGCGAAGCTGAGCAATGCGGCATGTGTAAAGGGCACAGACGATGTGTGGATGTATATCGGCACGTTTGACAACGATTTTGATTTTCCGTTTGATAAAGCGTCAGACATGCTGCATGTTGTGGGCGAGCCTAAAACATACTGGCGGATAGACGCGCCCGATACGTTTGTGAGACCGTACAATGAAAATGAGCATTTCGGAGACTGGGATTATCCGCTTGGTGTTACGCTGTACGGACTTCTGCATACCGCTCTTCTGATAGAGTCGAAGGATTTACAGGAGTATATAAAGGCGCATGTCCAGTTATGCCTTGACACGCTTGAATACGCGCTGTGGGATAAACAGCAGTACGGTGGCGCGACAGGTATTCATAATCTGCTTACGAGCATAGACAGTCTGGACGACTGCGGCTCTTTCGCGTCCATGATGCTGGAGGTGCATAAATATCTCGGACTTAAAGGTGTGAAGCCTGTGGCTGATTATGTGGGTGATTATATCTTTAATCATCAGGCGCGTCTTGACGATGGTACATTCTTCCGCAAGGAGATGATGCATCATTTCCACAATCAGACAATGTGGGCGGACGACCTTTATATGAGCGTCCCGTTTCTTACAAGATATTATGAGTTTACGGGCGATCAGAAGTATATTGATGACGCCGCAAACCAGTTTTTTGGCTTCAAAAAGCGCTTGTTTATGCCTGAAGAAAACATAATGTCGCATGTGTATGATTTTAAGTATGACACAAAGACGAATGTTCCGTGGGGACGCGGTAACGGCTGGGTGGTGTTCTCCATGACGGAGCTTCTGGAGAAGCTGCCGGAGGATCATACGAAAAAAGATGAGCTTATAGAATTTCTGAACACTCTATGCGAGGGTTATCTTGCGCTTCAGGACAATGAAGGTATGTGGCATCAGGTGCTTAACGATCATGAGTCGTACCCGGAAACCTCGTGTACGTCTATGTTTATATACGCTTTTTCGAGAGGTATCCGTTTCGGATGGCTGAAAAATCCCGAAAAGTACGTGAAGTCCATTTACAAGGCCTGGGAAGCGATTACTAAAATAAGCGTTGATACATGCGGCAATGTTTACGGTGTTTGCCGCGGCAGCGAGTTCTCGTTTATACCTGACTATTATAAATATGATCTGAGCTGGAGATTAAATGATACTCACGGTACAGGTATTGTTATGCTTGCCGGTATTGAGGTTATAAGACTTAGTAAATTTCTTGCGGAATAGCGCTTTGGTCATAATTAACAAACAAAAGACAGCGGACAGTGTGCCGCTGTCTTTTTGTCGTCAAATTGAACAAAAAAGCACTGTTTTTTTTATAGACTTTTGAGTGTGTTTGATGGTATGATAAATATTACCAAAAAGAGTATATATAGCGCTTTTATAATGTTAATGGTAATTTTATACAAAACATTAAAAAAAAATAATAATTTTTGCAATTTATTCACAAAAACTATTGCAAAAACATATTGAATGCGCTATAATATATTTGTTAGATTTTGGTTTTTGTGCAATTTTGTGGATATTTATCCTGTTTTTAACATTTTTGCGCTTAAATTAAAACACAAACAGTAAATTTTAGGGAGGGTCTAATATGGCTAAAGCTCAAAAGGCCGTGCTTTCATCGGAGGAGAAGGCTGCGGCAAAAGAAAAAAAATGGGCGCAGATCAGGAGAGATAAGTGGATGTACTTATTGCTGTTGCCCGGATTTTTGTATTTTATCATTTTTAAAATCGTGCCTATGTGGGGTATCCTTATCGCGTTTAAGGACTATTATCCTACAACACAGTTTTTTGGTGCAGGGTTGACTAAAAACTGGATAGGTTTTGATAACTTCGTTCAATTTCTTACTGACTCAAGCTTCTGGCAGCTTTTGAAAAATACGCTTATAATTTCGGGTATGAATATTATATTCTTCTTCCCGCTTCCGATTATACTTGCTCTGCTTCTTAATGAAATGAAGGTGCAGTGGTGGAAAAAGCTTGCGCAGACATTTGTATATGTTCCTCACTTTGTATCAATGGTTGTCATTGCGTCAATCACATTCATGCTTGTAAAAACTCCTTCAAACTCGGCGCAGAGCGGCGGCGCGCTGTATGAGATTGTAAAATCATTGACAGGCAAGGAAATGCAGGCGCTCGGCGGCGGTATGGCGATTTACTGGGTGTTGCTTATTCAGAATATATGGAAAGAGACAGGATGGGGAACAATTATATTCCTTGCGGCTCTTGCGGGTGTTGACGTAGAACAGTATGAGGCGGCTATCGTGGATGGCGCTAACCGTTTCCAGCAGCTTATCTACATAACTTTGCCCGCCATTATGGGTACGGTTGTAACAATGTTTATTCTGCGTATGGGAAGCGTGCTTGACACTGGTTTTGAACAGATTATCCTTATGCAGAATACACTTAACAGAAATAACTCGGAAACTTTTGACACATATGTTTATCAGTATGGTAGAGTTGAGGGTAACTACGGTTATACGACTGCGATCAGTTTGTTTAAGTCGATAATCAGTATTATATGTATACAGACTGCTAACCGTCTTGCTAAAAGAGCCGGTCAGGCAGGATTATTCTAAGAAGGAAGGAGTGGTAGTTATGATAAGTATAAAAAGAAGAACAATTGGTGATGTTATCGGTGATGTGATAATTTATGCGATAGTAACCGCTCTGGCTATTCTGATGGTAGTGCCGTTTATATACGTTATTGCGGCTTCGTTCGCCAAGGAGGCGGAAATTCAGACAAGACCTATATTCTTTATCCCTGAACATCCTACGCTTGACGCGTATAAGCAGGTGTTTAATCCGCAGGGAATGGGACCGACAGTGCTTCGCGCGCTTGTAATTTCTCTGGGAGTAACGCTTATAGGTACATTGATTAACCTGTTCTTTACGCTGACAATGGCTTACGGTCTTTCAAGATCTCGTCTTGTGGGCGGTAAGCTAATATTAAATATGGTGCTGTTTACAATGGTGTTCGGCGGCGGCATGATCCCGCTGTTCCTGGTTGTTAAAGGTTTGGGATTGTATGACACATATGCGGCTCTTATTCTTCCCGGCTGTATCAGCGCGTATAATATGTTGATAGTAAGAAACTTCTTTATTGAGCTTCCGAGAGAGCTTGAGGAAGCTGCGTCGATTGACGGCTGTACGGAGCTTGGTATATTTGCGAAAATCGCTCTGCCGCTTTCAATGCCTATTATTGCGACATTCGGTCTGTTTTATGCGGTTGGACACTGGAACAACTATTTCGGCGCTTTGATGTATCTGAATGATTCAAAGAAGTTCCCTTTCCAGCTTGTGCTCAGAAATCTTGTAATGCAGACTCAGGACAACTCAACAAGCATGGATGAGCTTCCGCCGGAGGATACTTTGAAGATGGCGGTTATCGTTATCGGTACTGTTCCTATCCTGTGTGTATATCCATTCCTTCAGAAGCATTTCGCTGCCGGAGTTATGGTTGGCGCCGTAAAGGGTTAAATTATTGAAATTACAGCGGAATAATCCGCTTAATTTAGAGAAAAATTAAACTAAAAAGCATTAAAGAAATGTATTTTTAAGGAGGAAAACAAATATGACACAAACGTGGAAAAAGATTGCCGGCATCTCAATAGCGGCAGTAATGCTTACAGGAGCGCTTGCAGGCTGCAGCGGCGGCTCGACAGCTTCTATAGACCATGAAAATCCGGTTTTGAAGGTTCAGACAAAATCTTTTAAGCCTGACTCGGCTTCTAATGACAGTCCTGTTGTTCAGGCGCTTAATGATTATCTTGGCGCAAAGCTCGAATTCACATGGGTACCGAATACAAGCTATGACGAGAAGGTTACAACGGCTATGGCTGCCGGTGAGTATCCGCACATTATGCTTGTAGGCGCAAGAAGCTCGTCAGTTATCCAGGCTTCAAGAGACGGCGCTTTCTGGGATCTGACAGAGGTGTTAAAGGACTCCGCAAAGTATCCGAATCTTGCGAGGACAAATGAAGTGGTAAATCATAATATCTCAATCGACGGTCATGTTTACGGTATATATCGTTCAAGAGAGCTGGGCAGAGCCGGTGTTACAATCAGAAAGGATTGGCTTGACAAGCTAAATCTTGAAATTCCCACAACAATTGAGGAATTCGGCAATGTACTGAAGGCGTTCACGGAAAACGATCCCGACGGCAACGGCGTAAAAGATACTTACGGTATGATAGTTACTGATTATCTGGAAGGACCTCTTGAAAATCTTGCGATCTGGATGGGCGCTCCTAATAAATGGGGACTTGATGAAAACGGGGAGCTTAAGCCGGCGTTTATGTTTAGTGAATTCAAGGATACATTGAAGCTTATGAAGGAATGGTATAACGCGGGATATATCAACGCTGATATGGCGACATATTCATCAGACAAGTGGAATGAGCAGTTCCTTACAGGTCAGGCCGGCGTTATTATCGACGTTGCAGACAGAGCGAGAAGAGTCGCTCAGAATATAGCGGAGCTTAACCCGAATGCGGTTATTGATGTATTTGGTTATGTTAAAAAAGACGCTGCGGCGGAACCGAGAACGCTGCCGACAACAGGTTATGACGGTTACTTTGTAATTCCAAAGGCTTCTGTTAAGACTGAGGAGGATCTTGACTTAGTTCTTAAAGTGCTTGATAAGGCTAATGACGCGGACGCTGAAAATCTTATGAACTATGGTCTTTTGGGAACACACTATACTATAGACGAGGAAGGTTTCGCGGTTAAGAATGAGGATGAGAATATTCAGAAAGAATATAATGATCTTAACCAGTTTGCGACAAATATTGTAGGTGAGGGACTTAAGACAAGATATACGGTTGAGGTTGCAAAGAAGATTGACCAGGTTTATGAGGAAAACAGACAATGGGTAGTTGCTAACCCTGTTGAGCCTTATATCTCAGACACTTACTCAACAAAAGGCCCGCAGCTTGACGCTATCATGGCTGAGGCTAACACAAAGTTCATTGTTGGCCAGCTTGATGAGGCAGGCTGGGACGCGCAGGTTGAAAGATGGCTGTCACAGGGCGGTCAGGGCGTTATAGATGACTATAACGAGGCTTACAAGGCTGATGATTCTATTAAGTAATTAAAAAATATATTTTAAAGAAAACAGCATAGCGAGTATATGCGCCTGTAAAAGTGATTTGACTTTGCAGGCGCATATTTATTGCGCTATGCTGTTTTGACGTGTAAAAATAATTAATTATAGTCGTTTCGTTTTATAAGCTAAACCCCAGTCAACCATGGAGTCCAGAACAGGCTTTAAGCTGTAGCCTGTCTCTGTCAGTGTGTATTCTACGTGCGGCGGAACTTCGGGAAAAATTTCTCGCATCAATAATCCGTCGTCTTCCATAGAACGCAGATTTGACGTTAAAACCTTTTGTGAAATATTTCCCACTGATTTTTTTAACTCTCCGAAACGCTTTGTCCCGCTGAGCAAATCACGTATTATAAGTACTTTCCATCGGTTAGATATAAGCATGAGCGTTGTTTCAACAGGGCATGCGGGTAATTCTTTGTTCATATGTATCATCCTTTCACTTGCGTTTTCCGTAATTTAAAAGAATATTTATTTTTATTATAAATTTTATAATGTTGTTTGTCAATATAGTTACCGCGCGGTAACTATAATACAAAAAAGTGCGTACTTTACAGATTTAAAAAACGGTGTTATACTTGGATTGCAAGGTGATGAGATGAGCGTACGGCATCTTGACCGGTAAATATTTTTATTTAATTACGGAGGATTTTATTATGAATAAGAATACATTTATAAAGGTTAATTTGTCAAAAGGTGAGATGAATATATATGATTTCGGTAGTGTCAAGCTTCATGCTTATAAGACAAACGATTTTATTGACAACGAGGTGTTCATTATTGAAAAAAATGGAAAAGCGGTTATAATCGAGTCGCCGTGTTTCTTTGATAATAATAAAGAGTTTGAGGAATATATATCAAATCTCGGTGTGGAACCGGCGGGAATGCTTGTGGCATATCACGGCGCAGGCGCGGATTGCCTGAAAGATATTCCTAAATACGCTACCCAAAACGCGAAGGAGTACGCTGAACTCGGAGGCGGTAAAGCTCTTATTGACAATTTTACGGCGGCGTTTGGGGCGGTTTTTGATAATTCGATACACCGTATAACAAATATTATAAACGCGGGCAAGAATACAATAGGCGGTATTGATTTTATTATTACGCCTACACAGGAAGCGTTTGATATTGAAATTCCTGAAATTAACGCCGTTTACACGCATATGCTCGGACATGACTGTCATTCTATTGTTGCGGGAGAAGGTCATGCGGACGCGATTATTGCACAGCTGGAGAATTATGTTGATAAAGGTTATGATCTGATTTTGACGTCGCATTATACTCCCGAAGATTTAAAGGACGCCGGCGCAAAGATTGAGTATATTAAAAAGCTTAAAGAAATTGCGGCCAAATGTCAAAATGCTGACGAGTTTAAAAGCAAAGTGAAGAAGCGTTACGGAAATTATTCGGGAGAAAATTATCTTGATATGACGGCGGGATTTTTCTTTGGATAATCCGTTAGATTTGTAAAGGGAAACAGGAGCGCATATAATACGCTCCTGTTTGTGATTGTAAAAATAAATATTTTTACAGTGTCAATTTTGTTTGGCGCATTTAATTATGTAAACTATCCTCCTTTTCAAATATATTTTCCGTTCAATTAAAAAAGTGCGTCCGCAATACAAAGTACCGCATATGACGCACAAAAACGCAGACTCCGTATTGCCGCGACGCAAATTAATAAACATAACAAAGTATATTAAAAACAGAGACTGCATTTTTAGCAATAACAGCCATTGTTATGTTTATATTTTTAATTTACATCGCAGATATATTATACCACATATATTACCGCTTTGCAATAACAATTATTTATCAAACTTGACACGCGGGACGTTATATAGTAAAATAAAATTGCTATGGAGGTTAAGAAAATGAAGAAGATTATTGCTATAATGGCGCTTTGCGTTATTATAACCGCCGGAACCGTATCCGCGCAGGCGGCGGCGAATGTGGCGGCGCTTATGTATCACAGCGTAAGATCCGATCCGGCGCGCTGGGACGATTTTACCGTTTCTGTCGAACAGCTTGACAATGATATTCAGTATTTTAAGGACTGCGGATATATAACAATGACCGCGACTGAACTGGCAACTGCGAATATGGCGGATATTGACGGCAGAAAAATTCTTCTGCTGACGTTTGACGACGGTTATTCAAATTTTTATACAGAAATTTTTCCTGTTCTGCAAAAGCATAACGCGAAAGCGACCATGTTTTTAGTCGGATCGTATATTAACAGATACGGATATTTGACTGAGGATGAGACTTATGAGATGGCGCACAGCGGACTGGTTGAGATAGGAAATCATACAAACGGAATTCATCAGGCGCCGGTTGAAAGTCTGCATGCGATATATACAGACAAGACAGGGATGCTTGATGTTATAGCGGACATAAAAAGTAACGGCGAAAAGCTGAAAAAAATAACGGGAATTGACGTTACGAGTATTTCATGGCCGTATGGATATTACACGCAGGAGCTTGACAGCGCGGTGAAGGATCAGCTTGGATATAAAATCTCTTTCAGCACCGATTACGGCGTGAATAAATTTACGGGAAATACAGCGGTTCCTCTAAAACGTATGAACAGGGAATTTTCCGCTTCAACACAGTGGGTATTTGACAGGGCGAACGGTAAATTTTAATGAAAAAAATAGAACTTGAAAAATTTGATTTAAAAGTTGATAAGGAAAAGGTCCTTACAGTGCTTGGCTGTTTAAAAGGGAACAGTGTGTATGATACTGTCTCGCGGTACTATGACGAATTGTACGACGAGGTCAAGAGACTGGCGCGTCCGTATGCAGTGATGTATGAGGAGGATATGACAGGTTACTGCATAGTATCTGTAGGAGATTTGATAAGCGGTTTTTCAAGAGGATTTTTTGAAAAAGGCGAGGGAATGAAAGGGCTTCTTGCGGACGCGATGGCTGACGAGTTTCTTTTTGCGGTTGACAGCGCTTTGTCGGAACAGATAAAATATGAATGTGCCGGATATAATCTGGGGGTCGGACAGCGTATGTCCGCGCCTGGGGATATACCTATTACAGAACAGAAGATGATTCTGGATAAAACAGGCGCAAAAAAGCGTGGCATAGGTATAACTGAGGCGTTTATGTTCAGTCCGGTCAAGACTATGGGATACGTTTTGAAATTTACGTCTGACAGCAATGTGTTCAATGCTCAGCACGACTGTTCAAAATGCGCAAATTTAGATTGTCCGAGAAGAAGCACGGTTGGTAAAGGGACTTTTGAGGTACTTTCTGATTATGAGTACAAGCCCGAGTTGGGAGACGGAGAAAGCGCTGTTTGTATTGACATAGGAACAACAACGGTAGCGTTTGAGCTTATTGCACAACAGGGGACACTAAAAAAATATAAAACTATAAATCCTCAGAGACGTTTTGGAATGGATGTGCTGTCACGTATTGACGCGGCAAACCGCGGCAGAGGAGAGGAACTTGCCTCGCTCATACGATACACGCTGATTAACGGATACCGTATGCTGACAGGGGATTTTGATGACGCGGATAAAATTATTATTGCGGGTAATACAACTATGGTGCATCTTCTTATGGGATATTCCTGTGATGCGCTTGGGAAATATCCGTTCAAAAGTGAATATCTTGGGACGCTGAAAACAACTTTTGACAGGCTGACAAGGAGTAATTCAAAGCCGGTGCCTGTCGTGGTTTACGGCGGTATTTCCGCGTTTGTCGGAGGGGATATTGTCAGCGGTCTGTATATGTGCGATTTTGATAATTCTGATACTGTTAATATGTTTATTGATCTCGGCACAAACGGAGAAATGGCCGTTGGGGACAGTAAAAAAATAACAGTCACATCCACAGCGGCGGGACCCGCGTTTGAAGGCGGACGTATTTCCTGCGGCGTCGGCAGTGTTGACGGGGCTGTATGCGGGGTTGATCTGTCGTCGGGGACACTAAAAACGATAAATGGCAAGCCGCCTGTAGGATTGTGCGGAACGGGTATTATTGAGCTTGTTTCAGAATTGCTTGATAAAAATATAATTGACGGCACAGGTCTTATGTTAGAGGAATATTTCACAAACGGATATAGGGTGGCTGAGGATATATTTTTTAATCAGCAGGATATACGGCAGGTACAGATGGCAAAATCAGCGGTGCGGGCAGGTATAGAAACGCTTGCGAAAAGAGCGGGAGTGGGTCTGGAAGATATAAACACTGTCTATCTTGCGGGCGGGTTCGGATACGGGCTTTCTGTGGAAAAGGCATGCCGTATCGGAATATTGCCTAAGGAGTTCCTGGGAAAAACAAAGGTGATAGGAAACAGCTCGCTTGGCGGATGCGCAAAATATTGTTCAAACACAGACGCTGACAGACGTATTGAGCATATTAAAAGTATCTCAGAGGAGATTTCGCTTGGTAATTTGCCTGAGTTTCAAAAGTTGTATATTGAGTATATGAATTTTTAGAATATAAAAACAGCCTGTGAATGGCGGAGTTGTTAGGACAGCTTAAGAAGATTAGATGATAACTAATCTTCTTTTTTCATTTCATCCACAATTCTTTTTAATTCATGCAAATTTTTAATTATCTCATTTACAGCCTGATTCGGAGTATGCTTGTTAAGCTCGTTTTCTGTAAGAGAATTAAAAGCTTCTATAGCAATATGTCCCTGTGTTTTATGTGAATACAAACTTTCTGATGAAAAGTAATATAAATAAACAAAACGGATATACCTTCCTTTGGGTTAATATTGATATATTATTTTAATAGTTAAAATTATGGGATTTTATTATACCATATTTTTTACATATATCAATAGAAGAATGAAAAATC
>CAJTPP010000003.1:0-16114 GCA_910578235.1 uncultured Clostridia bacterium
AAAATCTTGAAAAAATGGGCGCGGACATTGTATACGGTAAAGGCGCGTGCAACATGACAGGCATTGAAAAAGCGTCGCTTGTTGTATATACAGCCGCCGCCAAGGCGGATAATCCTGAAATAATTGCCTCTAAAGAAAAAGGAGTGCGCCTTATAGACAGAGCGGAATTTCTCGGGGCTATAATGAAAAATTACAGACACGCCATAGGCGTAAGCGGTACTCACGGTAAAACTACTACTACTTCTATGCTTGCGCACGCTCTGATCGGCGCGGAAATGGATCCGACTATAAGTGTCGGAGGCGAGCTTGATCTTATCGGCGGGAATATACGCACGGGAAATTCCGATTACTTCGTGACAGAGGCATGCGAATACACGAACAGTTTTCTTAAATTCTATCCGACCATCGCGCTTATAACAAATATTGAGGAAGATCATCTTGACTTTTTTTCGGGTATTGACGAAATAATAGAAAGCTTCCGGCAATTTGCTTGTCTTACAAAAGATGTTGGCTGTGTTATCGCTATGGGCGGTGATAAAAACATTCAGAAAGCGCTTGAGCGCGCGCAGGATTTAGATATCATAACCTATGGTATGGAGGACAGTTTTGACTACTATCCTCAGAATATCATTTATCATGCGGGTTTCCCGAGCTTTGATGTTATGAAAAATGGTGAAAAGATATGCAGTATTTCCCTGAATGTCCCCGGAGAGCATAATATATTAAATGCCTTAGCGACAATGGCGGTATGTATAGTATCCGGAGTGGATGCGGATACAGCGGCAAAAGGTATTGAAACATTTAAAGGCGCTCACAGACGTTTTGAGAAAAAGGGACTTTTAAACGGAGCTGTTGTTATTGATGACTATGCTCATCATCCGACCGAAATAAAAGCGACGCTCAGCGCGGCAAAAAAATTCCCGCATAACAAGATATGGTGCGTGTTTCAGCCGCACACTTATTCAAGGACACGAACTTTGTGGAATGAGTTTACCGAAGCTTTTGACGATACAGACGAGCTTATTTTAACGCATATATACGCCGCGAGAGAAAAGTCTGACGGGGTTACCAGTCCCGAGCGTCTTGCTGAAGATATACAGAGACACGGCACAAATACCCGATATATTGATGAATTTACCGATATCGTGGATTTCCTGAGAGAAAATGTGAGGGAAGGAGACATAGTATTTACTATGGGCGCGGGTGATGTTGTAAATATTAATGATCTGATAATTAAATAACTCCGTTTATTTTATCATACAGTGTATAATATGACAGATTGTCCCCAAAAAACAGGACAACCTCTGTCATATTATGATAATAAATCCGAATATAGAAAAAAGTTCAAAATTTTCTAAAAAAGGCTTGCAAATACATATATGTTGTGGTATAATACTAATTGTAGAACTAATATGACATACATGTACGCAGCTATTGCATGTAGACGAAATTACATTCTACCCTTTTATCCTATACATAGCAAAACAAAAAAAGCACTGCATACTCGCACATCGTGGTGCTTTTTTTGTCGTGCAGGCAGTTTCCGCATATAAAAATTCGTTTAACGGGTATAATATATAAAATTATAACATTATGGGAGATGACACAATGACAGGAATAATTTTCAGTATTATAGCGGGAGCGGCCATGAGTATACAGGGTGTTATGAATACCCGTTTATCAGACAAAATCGGCTTGTACGAGTCAAATGTATTTGTACAGGGAACCGCCTTTGCGCTTTCTCTGATCGCTCTTTGGATTTTAGGCAAAGGCAGCTTCCGTGAAATAGGAAGTGTCAATAAATTTTATCTGCTCGGCGGTCTGCTCGGGCTTATTATCACAATTACCGTAATGCTTGGCATAGGAAAGCTCAGTCCTACTGTCGCCATTTCGGTAATACTTATTTCACAGCTTTTTGTCGCGGCATTAATTGACGCTTTTGGCTGGATGGACAGTGAACAAATCGCTTTCGGCTGGAATAAATATGTCGGTATGGCGCTTATGATAGGCGGAGTACTGCTGTTTAAATTCAAATAATTATGCGGCAGCTTTAATGCTTCAAAAATGTATTATATACAGATGATATATTTTTGCGCTTACAAAAATTAAATAAATATAATAAAATATATGCGCGGCTTAAAGTTTAGGCTGCGTGTTTTTTATAAAAAATTAAAAGAATTGAAGTAATACTTTTAATTTTAAAGGATAACATAACTGACATTATTATATATTCAAAAGTCGGCAATTCCGCAGTATTTGCGTTTTAAAGACCGCTTAACAAAATGCGCGGTAAATCTGCCTGATTACTGACGGAGATATTTGGAACGAACAAATATGATATATAATAAACATATAAACAGGAAAGTTTTTGTGCAAAAGGAAGAATTAACAATAAAATGATACAAATTTAACAAATTGACTTGTATATTTTTAAATTTTGAGGTAAAATATAGTAAATGGGTACAAGTATACCCGAAAACAATATATATAATTTTTAGGAGGATTTTAAAATGGCAGTTAAAGTTGCGATTAACGGATTTGGACGTATCGGACGTCTGGCATTCAGACAGATGTTTGGCGCGGAGGGTTATGAAGTTGTTGCTATCAACGACCTTACAAGCCCTGCAATGCTGGCTCATCTTTTAAAGTATGATTCATCACAGGGTAAGTATGAAAAGGCTGAAACAGTTTCAGCAGGTGATGATTCAATAACAGTTGACGGTAAGGAAATTAAGATTTACGCTTTCCCTGACGCTAACAATTGTCCATGGGGCGAGCTTGATGTAGATGTTGTTCTTGAGTGCTCAGGCTTCTATACATCAAAAGAAAAGGCTCAGGCTCATATCAACGCGGGCGCTAAAAAGGTTGTTATTTCCGCTCCGGCAGGCAATGATCTTCCGACAATCGTTTACAATGTAAACCATGATACGCTGAAAGCTGACGATACAATTATTTCAGCTGCTTCATGTACAACAAACTGTCTGGCTCCGATGGCTGACGCGCTTAACAAATACGCTCAGATCCAGTCAGGTATCATGTGCACAATTCACGCTTATACAGGCGATCAGATGACTCTTGACGGTCCTCAGAGAAAGGGCGATTTAAGACGTTCAAGAGCTGCCGCTGTAAATATTGTTCCTAACTCAACAGGCGCTGCAAAGGCTATCGGTCTTGTAATTCCTGAGCTTAACGGCAAGCTTATCGGTGCTGCTCAGAGAGTTCCTACACCAACAGGTTCAACTACTATACTTACAGCAGTTGTTAAAGGAGATAACGTGACAAAAGACGGTATTAACGCTGCAATGAAGGCTGCTTCAAACGAGTCATTCGGCTATAATGTAGATGAGATCGTTTCATCAGATATCGTTGGTATGAGATACGGTTCATTGTTTGACTCAACTCAGACAATGGTTGCTGAAATCGGTAACGGGCTTTATGAGGTACAGGTTGTTTCTTGGTATGATAACGAGAACTCATACACATCTCAGATGGTAAGAACAATTAAGTATTTCGCAGAGCTTGCATAATTTCACAGACAAATGAAAATAACGGCTTTATATAAGCCGTTATTTTTTTGTATAAAGAAAATCACGCAATAATCACGAGGTTAACAGATGACCTAAAATTGTATTAAAAAGTATAAATTTGTAAAATTTCTATGAATTTATTATATAACATTTAAAAGATTTTCTTAATACTCTTTATTATTTTTTTAAAATGTGTTATGATTATTAATAATACAAGGTAAACAGGAGGAAAGAGGTATGACAAACAACAAGGTGCTTATAGTAGATGATGATGAGAACATAGTTGAACTTATAAAACTGTATTTTGAAAAGGACGGCTTTGATACGGCTGCGGCGAATAACGGAAAAAAAGCGGTGGAGCTGTTTAAATCTGAGGCTCCGTCGATAGTTATTCTTGACGTTATGATGCCGGAGATGGACGGCTGGCAGGTATGCCGTGAAATAAGGCGGATAAGCAATATTCCTATAATTATGCTGACGGCAAAGGGGGAAACCTTTGACAAGGTGCTCGGACTGGAGCTTGGCGCGGACGATTATATGGTGAAGCCGTTTGAGCCTAAGGAGCTTATAGCGAGAGTAAAGGCTGTTTTGAGAAGAAGCGAGTCAAAAGAAACAACGGCGGAAAAAGAAGTTGTTTTTCCCAATCTTACTATAAATCTGTCGAATTATGAGCTTAAAATAAACGGCGGTATTGTTGAGATACCTCCTAAAGAGCTGGAGCTTTTATATTTCCTTGCTTCTAATCCCAACAGGGTATTTACCCGTGAGCAGCTGCTTGAAGAAGTATGGGGATTTGATTATTTTGGTGATTCGCGCACTGTGGACGTGCATATAAAGAGACTCAGAGAAAAGCTTGAGGATGTGGAGGCAAACTGGCAGCTTAAAACCGTATGGGGAGTAGGATATAAGTTTGAGGTAAGATAATGTTTAAAAGTATAATGGGGCGCTTGTTCTGGACTTATGCCGCAATATTGGCGCTCGTTTTCACAACGGTTTCTGTTTCGGTAGGTTTTTTTGTGAACGCGTTCGCTGTAAGCCAGCATATTGATAATGTGACAAAAGTATCGGATACAATAGAATACTGGGCAGGCACAATTCAGATAGAAAATGATGACGCGCGCGCTCAGATAGCCTATCAGCGGATTTTGAAATCATGGGCGGACTTTCTGCGTTCAGATATTGTTATTACCAATCTGGACGGTGAAGTGACAGCTTCAACCTGTTCTGTGTCCAAGGTTCCGGAGGAATTGGCGCGAGGTGTGGCGGAAGGAAAGATTATAAAGAAGCGTTCCACGTTTAACGGAGCCTATGACAGTAAGATGATGGTAGTCGGAATGCCTGTGGAGTATCAGGGAGTTATAGTCGGCGCAATGTATTTTAATACCAGTCTTTTTGATATGCGCAGGACGGCGCTGGAACTGTTTTATGTGTTTTTATTTTCGTCAGCTCTTTCTATTCTTGCCGCCGCTGTGCTTGTATATATACAGTCGAGGAAAATATCGAAGCCTATAGGCAGAATTAATGAGGCGGTAAGAAATATAGCTTCCGGTAATTTTGACAGACGCGTCGCGGTGACGAGCGCGGACGAGATAGGACAGCTTGCCGCGAGCTTTAATTTCATGGCGGATTCAATAGCCGCTATAGAAGATAACAGGACAGAGTTTATCAGTGATGTGGCGCATGAGCTGAGAACACCAATGACAAGTATATCGGGTTTTGTGGAAGGTATCATAGACGGTACAATTCCTCCTGAAAAGCATAATGAGTATCTGAAAATCGTGCTTGACGAGTCAAAGCGTCTTACAAAAATGGTAAATGATATGCTTGAAATGTCTAAACTGTCATCAAGCGAATATAAGCTGGATATAACCAAATTTGATCTTAACGAGCTTACAAGAATATGTATAATAAGTCTTGGCAGCAGAATAGACGAAAAAAATCTTGAACTGAATGTGGATTTTTCGTCTGAAAATCTTATGGTAGTTGCGGATAAGGGCGCTTTGCAGCGCGTGATCATAAACTTAATTGATAATGCCATAAAATTCAGTTATCCGAATACGACTATAGGTATAAGCACATGGGTAGAACGCGGCCGCGCGAAGTTTTGTATAGGCAATTTCGGCGACGGAATAAGCGGAGAGGATTTAAGTAATATTTTTAACCGTTTTTACAAGACAAACAAGTCCCGTACTTATGATAAGAGCGGAGCTGGACTGGGTCTGTCATTCGTGAAGAACATTATGACTCTGCATAAACAGAGTGTTTGGGTGGAGAGCGTTGACACTAAAGAAGGCTCTGCGGCTAAGTATACAAAATTTACATTTACTCTTGAGTTGGCTTGATTTCGGTATTGACTGTAAGGGGAATATGGTGTAAAATATAGGAAGACAGAAAAATAAGGAGGAAATATAAATGGCTGAATTACGTTGGAATCCGCTGGTTAAGGATTGGGTTATGATCGCGTCTCACCGTCAGAACAGGCCTCAGATGCCTAAGGATTGGTGTCCGTTCTGTCCGGGTTCGGGTAAGGTTCCCGATAACTTCACGGTGCATAAGCATGATAATGACTTCCCCGCTCTTTCGCAGAATCCGCCTGAGCCTGATGATGTGGAGACAAGAATTTACAAGACAAAGCCGTCGTATGGAAAATGCGAGGTTATTCTTTATTCGCCTGAGCACACGGTTACACTGCCGGAGCTACCTGTGGATCATATAAGAGAGCTTGTTGATTTATGGACGGAAAGATTTGTGGAAATCAGTTCTGATCCGAAGATCAAATATGTTTTTATTTTTGAGAACAGAGGCGATGTTGTAGGCGTTACAATGCCTCATCCGCACGGACAAATTTACGGTTACTCAGTAGTGCCTAAGAAATTGGAGCTTGAGATGCAGTCCTGCAAGGAGCATTTTCAGGAAACAAATAGCTGTCTTATTTGCGATATGCTTGAGGACGAGGTGAAGGACGGACGCAGAGTTATAATTGAAAATGAAGATTTTATTGCGTTTCTTCCGTTTTACAGTGAGTATCCGTATGGAATGTACATATCTGCTAAGCGTCATGTTCAAAATCTTACACAGTTTACTGACAGCGAAAAGACAAACCTGGCTAAGATTTTAAAGGAGACGACAGGCACGCTTGACAGTCTTTTTGATTATGCTTTTCCGTATATGATGTGTATGTATCAAAATCCTGTAAATGGTGAGGATGTATCTGATTATTATCATTTTCATATCGCATTTTATCCGCCTATGAGAAGCCCGGATAAGGTGAAGTTTAACGCTTCGTCTGAAACGGGGGCATGGGCACACTGTAATCCTACCGCTCCTGAGGAAAAAGCTGAGGAGCTTAGAGCGGCTCATGAGAAATTTCTTGGAAAAATGAACGGTTAATATAAAAAATGCTGTTGATGTTTCAACAGCATTTTTTATGCCGTATAAACTTTGTGGGAATATTCGTGTTTTGACAGGAGTATTTTTACGAGATATAAACAAAATTTGCCTTGACGGATTTGTTTGAGCGTGGTATAATAACCTCACGGTGTAGATAAAAGCAGAGCTTTTGACACCTGAGAGAACATTGCATCATATGCCTTTGCCACGGTGCGGCTGCCGGCTTTATGATAAAATAAATAAAGTACATATGGATGTGGAATGGGAAATTTTATCCGCATTCAATATAAATAAATGAAAAGAGGAATAAATAAATGAAGATTAAAAAACTTTTAGCTATGGCTCTTGTCGGCGCGGTTACAGCTTCTGCTCTTGCGGGATGCAGCGGCAATACGAAAACAAGCGGCGAAAAGGTTTATAAAATCGGTATTTGTCAGCTCGTGCAGCATGACGCGCTTGACGCGGCGACAAAAGGCTTTCAGGATAAGCTGACAGAGCTTTTGGGAGAAGGCAATGTTGAGTTTGATATGCAAAACGCTGCCGGAGACAGCGCTACATGTTCGACGATTGTAAATCAGTTTGTGTCTGCCGGTGATGATCTTATATTTGCAAATGCCACGGCTTCGCTTCAGGCAGCGTCATCGGCAACCGCGGACATTCCGGTTGTGGGAACATCAATTACAGATTATGCAACGGCTCTGGATATTGATGAATGGACGGGAACAACAGGCAGAAATATTACAGGCACGTCTGACCTTGCTCCGCTGGCAGAGCAGGCGGCTATGTTTAAGGAACTGCTTCCGGACGCTAAAAATATAGGACTTATTTACTGCTCAAGTGAGCCGAATTCAAAATATCAGGTGGATATTGTTTCAGAGGAACTGAAAACCCTCGGCTATGAGACGGCTATGTATCCGTTCGCGGACTCAAACGATGTTTCTGCTGTGGTAACGACAGCATGCGATACAAGCGACGCGCTGTATATTCCTACGGATAATACTGCGGCGGCTAATACTGAGATTATTGCCAATATTGCAAATCCTGCTAAAATTCCGGTTATAGCCGGTGAAGAGGGAATTTGTAAAGGCTGTGGTATTGCGACACTTTCAATTTCTTACAAAAGTATTGGTGAGGTTGCGGCACAGATGGCGTATGAAATTCTTGTAAACGGTGCGGATCCTGCGGCAATGGAAATAAAATATGCTGAAAATCTTACAAAGAAGTATGTTGCTTCAAGAGCGGAGAACCTTGAAATTACAATTCCTGAAGGTTATGAGGAATTGGTTATAGAATAATCTGTAATTCTTATACGCGAACAAAATTGCAATAGAGCAAAACGCTCTATTGCAATTTTTCTGAAAAATAAATTTATACTATTGAATGGAGAAATGAACTATGCTGGGACTTCTTAGCGCCATGCCGGGAGCTGTAGCTCAGGGTATTATCTGGGGTATTATGGCAATAGGCGTGTATATAACCTTTAGAATTCTTGATGTTGCGGATCTTACCGTGGACGGTACGATGGCTACAGGGGGCGCCGTGCTTGTTGTGTGCGTGACTTCCGGAATGAATATAGCGCTTGCTATGCTTGTCGCGTTTCTGGCGGGCTGTATTGCCGGTCTTGTAACGGGACTGTTTAATACAAAATTCGGAATACCCGCCATTCTCGCGGGTATTCTTACGCAGCTTATACTGTATTCTGTAAATCTGCATATAATGTCGCAAAAAGCAAATTTACCACTGTCAGTCGAGAAATATAATATTCTTTTGTCGATGCGGAATATTCCGGGGGCTATTATTGTCGGCGGAATATTTGTCGTGGTAATAATCGCCCTTCTGTATTGGTTTTTCGGGACCGAGCTCGGACATTCTCTGCGTTCAACGGGCTGTAATCCGAACATGGCGAGAGCGAACGGTATAAACACCGACACAAATAAAATTATAGGGCTTGTTCTTTCAAACGGCATTGTGGCGTTGTCAGGCGCTATGCTTTCACAGTATCAGGGATTTTGTGATATAAATATGGGACGCGGTGCAATTGTAATAGGTCTTGCCGCGGTTATTATAGGTGAGGTTGTGTTCGGAAAGATATTCAAAAATTTTGCTTTGCATTTGCTTGCGGCCGTAATTGGCGGAATTATTTATTATATAGTAATCACGCTTGTACTTAGCATGGGACTTAACGCGAATGATCTGAAAATGTTCTCGGCGCTTGTCGTGGCGGTATTTCTTGCTATTCCGTACTGGAAACGCAAGCTTGCCGAAAAAAGTTCTTCAAAGGAGGCAGTCTGATGTTAAAAATTAATGGAATTTACAAGACGTTTAACAGAGGAACAATAAATGAAAAAAGAGCGCTTAACGGTGTTGATCTGGAGCTTGAGTCCGGAGATTTCGTGACGATTATCGGTGGTAACGGCGCGGGAAAATCAACACTTATGAATAGTATCTGCGGAGTATTTCCGGTTGACATAGGCAGTATTATTATTGACGGCGACGATATAACTAAATTGCCGGAGCATAAAAGGGCAAAATATCTCGGACGCGTATTTCAGGATCCTATGATGGGTACAGCTGCTGATATGCAGATTGCTGAAAATATGTCGCTTGCGTACCGAAGAGGATGCAGACGGGGATTGAAATGGGCTATACCGCAGAAGGAATTAAAACTTTATAAGGAACAGCTTAAACAGCTTGGTCTGGGACTCGAGGAGAGAATAACATCTAAGGTGGGGCTTCTTTCGGGCGGTCAGCGTCAGGCGCTGACATTGTTAATGGCGGTTATGCGTAAACCAAAGCTCCTTTTGCTTGATGAGCATACGGCCGCTCTTGATCCTAAAACGGCAGCAACGGTTCTGGAACTTTCAGAAAAGTTTATTGCGGGCGAAAATCTGACAGCGATGATGATTACTCATAATATGAATGACGCTATCACACACGGCAACAAGCTTATTATGATGCATGAGGGACGTATAATTTACAGTGTAAGCGGAGAGGAAAAGAAGAAGCTTACTGTAGATGATCTTTTGCATAAGTTTTCTGAAATCAGCGGTAAGGAGTTCGCAAATGACCGCGCGCTTTTGAATTAAATATATGATTATACTGTTTAAATGGAGCAATCTTGTCAGATTGCTCCATTTAAATCGTTGTTTCGGCAGAAACGATATAATTTTAAATATGGTGAAAACGGGGAGAAGCTATGAAAAAGTCAAATAAAGAAATGGATTTATTGCATGGTTCGCTGTGGGATAAAATACTTATATTCGCTTTGCCGCTTGCGGCAAGCAGTATTTTACAGCAATTATTTAATTCAGCCGATGTGGCGGTGGTAGGACAGTTTGCGGGAAGCAGGGCGCTGGCCGCGGTCGGAAGCAACGGGGCTGTGATTAATCTGCTGGTAAATATTTTTGTGGGTTTATCTGTCGGAGCGAATGTTATTATCGCGAGATATCTCGGAGAGGGAAATGAAAATAAAGTAAAGAAAGCGGTGCACACCTCGGTGCTTGTGGCTGTTATCAGCGGATTTATTATTATGGCTGCGGGACTGATAATTACCCGTCCCATTCTTACGCTTATGTCCACGCCTGAAGATATTATTGATTTGGCGGTTGTTTATCTTAGGATTTATTTTCTTGGTATGCCGTTTGTAATGTTGTATAATTTTGGAGCCGCAATTCTCCGAAGCCGAGGAGATACAAAACGCCCGTTTATATGTCTGCTTGTTTCCGGCATTATTAATGTAATATTAAATCTGTTTTTTGTGGTGGCATGTAATTTAAGCGTGATCGGTGTGGGAATTGCAACGGTTATATCAAATATTATAAGCTCATGTATGGTGCTTTATTTTCTTATGCGTGAGGATAGCGCGGTAAAGGTGTCGTTTAAAAGTCTCGGAATAGATTTTCGTATACTAAAGGAAATAGCTAAAATAGGACTTCCGGCCGGTTTGCAGGGCGTTGTATTTTCTTTTTCAAATATATGCGTGCAGTCAGCTCTTAACAGTCTCGGCTCGGATGTAGTCGCGGGAAGCGCTGCCGCTCTTAATTTTGAGTATTTTGTATATTTTCTGCTTAACGCGTTTACGCAGGCCTGCGTAACATTTACGAGCCAGAATTATGGAGCGGGCGAGTATGAGCGGTGCAGGAAAACAACCCGTCTTTGTGTAGTCATGGGTTTCGCGTTTTCAACGGCGCTGAGCGTTGTGTTTTACGCGCTTGGAGAAAATGTTCTGCGTTTTTATACAAATGAACCGGCGGTCATGGAAATAGGTCTTGTCAGAATGAGATATTGTCTGCTTATGCAGTTTATAAGCGTATTTATGGATGTATTTTCGGGAAGCCTGCGAGGTTTGGGATATTCTCTGATACCCGCGCTGATTGCTCTGGCAAGCTCCTGCGGATTTAGATTATTGTGGGTATATGCGGTATTTCCTAAATCAGCGACATTTACAACGCTGGTGCAGGCATATCCCCTAAGTTGGCTGATAGGATCGGCCGGTACAGTGCTTGCGTATGTTATAGTCAGCAGACGTATTGGTAAAAAATGCGGAATAACCGGCTCTAAAAAAGTTGATGTTAAAATATCGCCGGCGAATAATTAATGCTGTTAAAAATGATGTCCGGTCATATGACCGGCATAATTCAGGATGGAGTCTTGTTATGGAATTAAAAGAGTTTTTTACTAAGTATCCGAAAGTGGCTCTCGGCTTTTCGGGAGGTGTAGACTCAGCGTTTCTTTTATACGCCGCTAAAAAATACGGCGCGGATATTTGTCCGTATTATGTGAAAACAGTATTTCAGCCGCGATTTGAGTATGAGGACGCGCTGAAATTTTGTAATATGCTTGGAATAGAAATGAAATTAATAGAATATGATATTTTGTCTGATCATATTATAACGAAGAATGTGGAAAACAGATGCTACTACTGTAAAAAAGCGTTGTTTTCAGTATTGAGGCGTCATGCGCTTAGGGATGGCTATGATATACTTATAGACGGCACGAACGCTTCGGACGATATATCAGACAGGCCCGGTATAAAGGCGTTAACGGAATTGTCGGTATTATCGCCGCTCAGAATATGCGGCCTGACAAAAGACAAAATAAGAGCGTATTTAAAAGAAGAGGGATTTTGCATATGGAGTAAGCCCGCGTATGCTTGTCTTGCCACGCGTATACCGCATGAAACTGCTATTACGGAAACTTTGTTAAGGCGGGTAGAATATGCCGAGGATATCTTAAAGGATATGGGATTTTTGGATTTCCGCATAAGAGTATATGAGGGCTGCGCCCGTATACAGGTAAGGAAAGAACAGTTTTTGACAGCCGCGGAAAAACGTGGAGAGCTTGTTAAGCGGCTGAAGCCGTATTTTGAAACAATATTTTTAGACATGAATACGAGATGAATGTAAGCTTTAATTGTTACAAATGTATAACAATATTGACATTAAGATGAGCCGTATGGTATAATTTATATATACTGTAAAATCGTTTTATGAAACGAGGATGGTAAAGTAATAAAGAGAAGGGGGGTATAATATTATGAATGCAAATGTAGCGGAAATATTGTTGGCGTCTGTCGCGGTGATAGCGGTTGTATCTATTGTCATGTATGTGCTGATGGTAGTTGCATACTGGAATATTTTTAAGAAGGCAGGCGAACCGGGCTGGAAATCCATTATACCGGTATATAATTCGTACATATTGTTTAAAATTAGCTGGAGCACAGTTATATTCTGGATTACTCTTGTTATAGGATTTGTTACAGGTATACTTGTAAATATGGATAATACAGTTGCAACCGTTATAGTTTCACTGCTGTCAATAGTGACGCTGGTTATTTCAGTAATGCAGTGCTATAAGCTTTCAAAAGCGTTTGGTCATGGTGTAGGCTTTACGCTTGGTCTTATTTTCTTTAGTCCAATATTTATGTTGATACTTGCTTTTGGAAGTTCACAGTATGTTGGAAAAAGTAATAACTAATTTTTGAACAAAAAAGCTCTGCAATGGTCAGAGCTTTTTTTGCAATACAGGAGGGACATATGAGTAATCCGATTATAAGAGGTTTTTATGCTGATCCGGATATTGCCTGTTTTAACGGCAGGTTTTATATTTATCCCACAACAGACGGAGGACAGGAGTGGAATTCAACATATTTTAAGGTTTTTTCTTCCGACAATCTGGAAATCTGGACAGATGAAGGGATCATACTGGATTTTAAGGATATTTCATGGACAGGAGGAACATTTGCGTGGGCTCCCGCAATATGTGAGCATAAGGGGAAATATTATTTTTATTACAGCGGTAATGGAAATATCGGAGCGGCTGTTTGTGACAGTCCTGCGGGGAAATTTACGGACAAAGGAAGTCCGCTTGTCGCAAAAGATGATTATGAGGGCACTATGATAGATCCTGATGTGTTTGTTGATGACGACGGTCAGGCGTATTTGTATTGGGGAAACGGTCATATGTACGCGGCGAAGCTCGCGGATGATATGATGAGTTTTGACGGCCCGGTTATAGATATTACGCCGCCGAATTTCCGGGAGGGCAGCTGTGTTTTTAAACGAAACGGAATTTATTATTATACATGGTGTGAGGATGATACGCGATCACCCAATTATCATGTGCGTTACGGAAAGGGTATATCGCCTATACAGAAGCCGGATGGAAACACGGTAATTCTTCACCGTGATTTTGCTGAGGATAAAAGCATAAAATGTACAGGTCATCATGCGGTTTTGAACATCCCTGATACTGATGAATGGTATATATGCTATCACCGTTTCAATACCGAACATTATGGTGATATAGAGGACTACAGCACTGAAGCGGGCAATCACCGTGAAATATGTATTGACAGAATGTATTTTGACGAAAACGGTGATATATTACCGGTTAAAGCGAGTAAATAACAGTTGAGCAATTAATATTAGGATTTATTAAGCTCCGTTTCCGGGCATAAAGTAAGAGAATTGGCTATGATTAAAAACGCTTATTGGATAACACCGTCATTTGAAGCGGGAGATGGAGCGGCGTTACTTCCGATAATTTTATTGCGAGCGCTTTTTATGCTCATTCAACTGATTTGCTTGTAAAAGCCGGTAACGCTTTCGGAAAAGATATGAGCGAATATGAGGAGCTTTATGAAAATATAGTAAAAATCTTTAAGCGGACTTTTACCCAATATACTACACAGACAGAATGTGTGCTCGCATTGTATTTTAATTTGACGGATAATAAAGCGGATACCGCAAAGAAGCTTGATAAGATGATAAAAGATAACGGAAACAAGCCGCAAACCAGTACGCCGTATTTGCTTCGCGCATTAAGCGAAAATGGTTATGCTGATACAGCATATGACTTACTGTTACAAGAGGAATATCCATCGTGGCTCTATGAGGTCAATCAGGCGCTACAACAATATGGGAACACTGGGATGGAATTAAAGAGGACGGCACATTCTGGAGTGATGATATGAACTCGTATAACCATTATGCGTAGTTGACTGGCTCTACTCCGCTGTGGCCGGTATTAAATCGGGCAAGGCAGGTTTTGATAGTATTATCATTGAACCGCATAATGCAGGTAGTATCAAATGGATGGAGGCAGAATATAATTCATCAAACGGTAAAATTGTATCTAAATGGACTAATACCGGGGTCGTTACAAAGTATGATATCAAGACGCCTGCGCCGGCTAAAATTATAATAAACGGCAAAGAACATGATGTTGAGGCGGATGCGTATGAATTTAGCATTTGAATGCTATTGTGAGATATTATAAAAAATTTCAATTTTGTATTAAAAAGTAGATGAATAACTATATAATAAATTAAAAAAACAAGAAATGATTTCGCCTTGTATATGTAAATAGAATAATATTTTTTATATAATGTATTTGAGAGGAGATGCTAATATTTAAATATGAAAATGGAAAGGAAATATTTCCTGTTGATATTTTATATTCATTATATCTTTTCTTCGGAAAACTTTTGATTTATTTGTTAGATTATATTTTTGACTCATTATAACACAAAAAAATAAGCGAAAGCAAGAAAAATGACAGCAACTTGTACATTGTATCAAGATTGCTGTCATTTTTGGTGCCGATGGTGGGGGTCGAACCCACACGGTATTGCTACCACGGGATTTTGAGTCCCGCGCGTCTGCCAGTTCCACCACATCGGCAAAAATACCACTAAAATATGATACCACAATCAGTATAAAATGTCAATAAAAATAAGTTATTTTGTTATTGTTTTTTTTGTCAAAGTAAGTACAGATGACAATATCAGTGATACAACACCTATAATAATCAGCCACCAGCCGACTCCCAGACATGTTTTTGAAAATGTCCACCAGCCAAGATCACGCCAATTGAAGAAATAATATGGGTATATTGTTCCGTTTGAATAATGTATACCTCTTATTGAAAGAAGAATAGTAAGCACTGAATATGCTGCTGGAAGTACTAATCCGAGTAAAGGCATATACCATTTTATATGAAAACGTTTGTCGAATATAAGAAAATCTAAAACGGCAATGAGCGGCGCAAAGATATGTACAGTGAGATTTTTTACAGAGAACAAGTAAGTCATATCTTTAAAAGGAGCAAGCAGTGTGGCGGAAACTACAAGAGTTATTGATAATGCCGCGGTAAACATGTATTTAATAGTAAACATAAACGGCTTTAAATATTTCCTTTTGTTTATACGCTCAGCAATTTCTAATATCCAAAACAGAAAAAATACTATAGCGGTTCCTGTATTACTGAATATAGTAAAATATAAGTATACGTTTGTGCGGAAAAATCCTCCGTCAAGTTTTGCCTGAAGATATACACCAAACAGTGCTGTGAATATAAGAAGCGGTTTGAATAGTATTTCAGGTATGGATGGAATGTAATTATTATATTTCATTAGTATTTCTCCTTGTTAATATTAAAACAAGTAATTATAATAATATGTAAAATAATTATATAACACAGTGGATATAAATTCAAGGTGCAGATGAAAATAAAAGCAAGCAATAAAAAAGGTGTTCATATGAACACCTTTTTATTCAGTATTAATATACTCTTACCGCTCCCGCATACGAGGAAATACGATACTCGGTATTAATAGATGAAATCTTGACAACATCACCTGTCTGTGGAGCGTGGATCATTTGTCCGTTGCCGACATAAATACCTACATGGTGAAT
>CAJTPP010000003.1:16176-23224 GCA_910578235.1 uncultured Clostridia bacterium
CCGTTATTTCTCTGGTCAGCCGCAACACGGTTTACACTGATACCGTTCTTTGCGCATGAGTATTGTACAAGGCCGCTGCAGTCAAAACCGGATGGAGAAGTACCTCCCCATACGTAAGGAACACCAAGATACTGCATAGCGGTATTTACAATGGCTTGTCCTTTTGAAGAAGATGCTGCCGCCGCTTTTGCTGCTGCCGTTTCCGCTGCTGTATCGGCAATGCTTTTGCCTACAGCCGGGGCATTCTGGCGCGCAAATGCTTCCGCGCGTTCAGCAGCCGCTTTTGCTTCCGCAATTTCCTGTTGTTTCTGTGAAATGGTTTCTTTATTTTCCCATTCACCCGTGAACTCAAGAGAAGTGTTTATAACATAACCTTCCTTATAGTCATCTCCGTAGCATACGCGGATAAAATCATCCTCGCCCCACAATACATAAACATATGTGCCGTCTGTAAGCTCGTCAAGTATGTTTGAGTCTGTATTTGATTTTTCACGCACTCTTACAGAATCTCCTGAAAGAGTTACCTGAGCAATTCTGTAACTGGAAAGACTTTTCTTTGCATCTTCGGCAAGAGCTTTATCCTGTGTTACATTGTTTTTGGCTACATAGCCTGTTTGATTACCGTTATAAACGACCTTGTACCAGCCGTCCAGGCTTTCTACAATTTCAATTTCGGTACACACGTCAATCTGACCTGTTACCGCCGCTTCGTCCGAAGGAGTTTCTCGCACGTTAACTCCTTCGGCGGATGATATATATCCAAGCGGGTAGAAGCTTTTTGAAGCAATTTCGCTTTCTGTTGTTTCATCTGCCTGAAACTCTTCGTCGGAGTTTAAAAGCTCGGCTGTGCCTTTTACCGCGTCAGAAATGTCTTTTTGTGCTATGACAATATTTTTCTGATTAGATACCGCATTAATTCTCTGTGTTTTTTCAATTTGTGAGTCCTTCAATGTCGCGGCCTGTGCCGCCGCAAGTGAACTTATCATTGCTACCGCTATTATGGCGGTAATTGAATGCTTAAAGTTCCTCATAAAGTAAAACCTCCTAAAGTGTTTCAGGCAATTATATTTCAAAAGTTTCGCCTGTGTTTCGTTTTGGTTACTGTAATATTTCAAAAACATTACAAATGGAATTATACACCACTTGATTTTGTTTGTCAACACCTTTTTTAATCGTTTTGTATTGGAATTGTAATATTACAGTAATATAAATATACCGTTTGTAACAAAAACCGTCTGTTTTTTGTACAAATTCTCTATTACATACAGAAACTATATGTATATATAAGTCATGTTCACCAAAATTGATTTTTTTGGTAATATTATATATTACAGCATAAATTTATGAATTAAACACATTCCCGACCTTGTGTTACAATTATATTACAAATATTACAATAATGTATGCCGTTGAAATAAAAGTGGCTATTTGATATAATAGATATGGTTAGGAAATAGGTTTTTAATCTCTCTGAGAAAGAGGTTGTACGAATGATAGAATATATTAAATTAGCGCTGTTTTTTGTGTCCGGTATATATCTGAGTGAAAGGATTGCGTCCGGATTTGCATTAATTTTCATTATATCCCTTATAATGGTATTGACAATTAAAGCGTTTTTTAAACATAAATTTGATACAAAAATATTAATTATGATGCTTGTGATGGTTTTTGGAGTACTCATCTGCCGTTTCAGCGCGGATATTAATTTGCGTGATTTGTCTGATTATACCGGGAAATATGTTACTTTGACAGGGCGTATTGCGGAAATACCTGTTAAGGATGATGACAATATAAGATATGAGGTTGATGTTAAAAAGCTTAGCTATAGAGACGGGGAGAAAAGAATATATGAAAAAATTCTTCTCACGTCCGATAAGAAATTTGAATATGGGGATACTGTAACATTCAAAGGTATGCCTGAGACGCTTCCGGTAAAAATGAATGATAACAGTATGGACTACTCTCTTTACTGTAAGGGAAGAAATATTTTCTTTAAGATGTACTCGTCTGATATAAATACGGCTGAATATGCATTGCGCGATTATTCTCCGTATGCGGCGGGAGTAGCTTTTAGAGACTTTATTTCCAATATAATAGAAGAAAATTACAAGGGCGATTATGCTGCTATATTAAAAGCGGTATTGACGGGCAATAAAAAAGAATTTTCAGAAGAATTTGATGATATTCTTACGCGTACAGGCGCAAAGCGCTTCTTTTATCCCGCGTTTCTGCATGTTATGCTGTTTATGTCACTCGTGAGCTTTGTGCTTGGGGCGGTAGGCAGACGTCTTCGGGATCCGATAACTGCGGTATTGTTAATTTTGTACGCTATGTTTAACCTGTCAGGGGTTACGTTTGTAAAGCTGTGTGTAATGCTGTCGCTTTTTATATTATGGAAGCATTTCTTCGGAAAAGTATATTATCCCGATATTTTAGGTATGACAGCTATAATTATGGGTATTGTCAGTCCGCTTGTATATTTCCATGCCGGCTTTGTAATGTCTATGCTGTCGAGTGTGTTGATATATTATTTTTATGATATTACAGACAGTAAACTGAAATTTATAAAAATCAGGTATTTAAGACGTTCTGTTGCCGTAGGTATAATATGTACGGCGGGATTAATACCCGTATCGGCTTATTTCTTTAATTATGTGTCATGGTATTCTATACCTGTATCTGTAATCATGCTTCCGTGTGTGACGGTGATACTGCTTCTTTCGCCGCTGCTGATAACGCTGCTCGCTCTTTTCAGATGCGCTCCGGTTATACGTCAGGCGGTAAGCTGTATGATGTTTATGATGAAATATGTGCCTGTAATGATTGATAAGTTGCCTTTTACAGGCAGTATTCTGGCTAAACCGGGAATTTTATTTCTTATTATATATTTGCTGATAATAGTGGCTTCGGTAAAATATATTAAAAATAAAAAGCGTCATATGTGCATGGCGTTGTTTACCGCTGCCGCTCTTACGGTTTCGGCGTCAGCGATTGAGCTGTCGCGGCTTGATGACGTTGAGATTACATTTGTCAATGTCGGTCAGGGAGACGGCGCGCTTATATCCGCGCCGCACCGTTTTAACGTGCTTATAGACGGCGGGGGCGGGAACGCGTATTCAGATTATGATCCCGGTAAAAAGATTTATCTTGAATATCTCAAATCAAGTGGTATAATAAAGGTAGACAGCGCGTTTGTAAGTCACTATCATAAGGATCATGTTCAGGGTATTATAGCGGCAATAGAGAATATAAGAGTGCGTAATTTATTTCTTCCCGATGTAATGGAGGGATGTGAGTGGCGCGCGGCTCTTGAAGAAGCGGCGGATAAAAACGGCACGGAGGTGCATTACATATCGCGGGAAACACTGCTGACATATAATAATGGTATGACAATACGTGTAGTGCCTCCTGCTGAAAAGACAAAATTCAGCAGAGATGAAAACGATACCTCGTATGTATGTTATGTGGAATACGGCGGCTTTAAAACTGTATTTACAGGCGATATGTCGGAGTTTGCGGAGAAGTGTTTGATTGACGCGGGCAAAGCGGAGAAAGCGGATTTACTTAAGGTGGCGCATCACGGATCAAAAACCTCGACAGGCAGTGAATGGATAGAAGCGGTTGAGCCGAAATATGCGGTGATAAGCGTTGGAGAGGATAACACATATTCGCTGCCGAGCGATAAAACACTGAAAAATCTCAGTGGCATTGAGGTGTATCGTACCGATTATGATGGTGATATCAGATTTATTGTGGATAAAAGCGGAAAAACAGAAATAGAAACATTTAACAGGAGATAGCTATGGCGGTCAAAAAGAATGATAATTTGCTAAAACTAAAAAAACAGCTTTCGGATAATGCTCTGTCACCGCTGTATGTGCTGTACGGCGAGGAAGAATTTTTGCGCGAGCTGTATGTGAGCCGGATAATTGAAAAAGTTCCTGACGGCGGTTTCCCCGAGTTTAATCATATAACGATAAATGGCGCGGATGCGCCGTTTTCCGAGTATGACAACGCGTGGGAAGTGTTTCCTATGATGACGGATAAAAAGCTGATACATATAAAAAACAGTGATATTTTTCTGTCGAAGCGTTCCTCGTCAGGCGGCTCGTCGACTGAGGAAAAAAAAGAATTTTGGTCCGAAAAATTTAAAAGAATTGCGGATGATACCGTTGTCGTTTTTGACGAGACATCTGTTGATAAAAGAAGCGCGCTGTATAAGGCGGCGGCTAAAGCGGGCGTTGTGGTTGAATTTGCATATCAGAGCGAGGCTGACCTTGTGACATGGATAATAGGAAGATGTTTAAAGGCAAAGAAGAAAATATCAAAAGAAAACGCGTATTATCTTGTGACATTGTGTGATCCCGGACTCGGTAATATAAATAACGAGCTTGGAAAACTGCTGGATTTTTGCGGTGATGAGATATATAAAACAGATATTGACCGTATTGTGTCAAAATCAATGCAGATAATCGTTTTTGAACTGACCGACGCTATAATGGCGGGCAATACGGGTAAGGCGATAGCAACGCTGACAGATTTGAAAACAGTGCGGGAAAGCGCGTTTAATCTGTTGTATCTTCTGCTCGCGTCCTTTGAAAAGATGCTGCACGCAAAGCTTTTGCAGGGATTGTCCCAGAATGAAATTGCCTCTGAACTGGGAGTTTCTCCGTATATTGTAAGAAAGTATATTGACGGCGCGAAGGGCTTTGACGAGGACGCTCTGACATGGATGGTAAGGCGTGTGGCCGAGCTTGATATGGCGATAAAAGAGGGACGCGCGGAGGAATGGGCGGCTCTTGAACAGTATGTAATGGAATGTATCCATATGAATAACAGATAAAAAGTAATGGTGAATAGATTATGAAATTTTTAAAACGGTTTACAGCGGCGGTTATTATTATGGCGGTTATCGTTGCGGTTGTAAATGCTAAAACAGATTTGTTTCTTAATTTTGGTGAGTATTTTCCCGCTCTGAAGGAAAAGGCGCCGGAGCTGTGCGGGACAGTTACTTACGGCTCGGAGCGTTTGTCGCGTCTGACGGATTATATTCCGTCATGGTCGGAGATAGCAGCTTTTATAAAACAGGAGGAGCTGCCGATAGATCCGTCTGATGTCGCGGCGAACGCGTATATAGAGAATAGTCCGCTGCTGACATTTTATCCAAAGGAAAATATCGGGATAATTGTGGATTATGATACTGTCGAAATATTCGGTATTGTTTCAAGAAAGAACAAGTCGCATCTTATTGCCGAGTTCACAGACGAAAGCGGAGAAACGGTTGAACAGGTTGGTTTTGCGGCTAATTCTGAAAATGAGTTTGATAAGAAGATAACAATTCCCGAAACGGATGATTTGTCTTTAAAACTTGCCGTATATACGGGAAGCAAGGCTTACGGACAGTTTGAAAGCTGGGTTTATAATTATGTAAGCCTTGATAAAACTCCGGACGGCGGATGGGAAATCGCGCCGTCGCCTGTTTTTGATAATAACAAGATTATGTATGAGAAGGATAAATCTATAAAGGACGCGTTAAGGCGCACCGCGTCAATTCAGTCTGACAGTGAGGCAATTTCATCGATAGCGCTTCAGCTTACGGACGGCATAGATAATGATTATGATAAAGTACTCGCAATTCATGATTGGATATGCACGTATATGTATTATGATTTAGACAGCTTGTCAGCGGAGGAAAGCCCGCCGTATTTCGCGTCCGATATTGTAAAAACACAAAAGGCGGTGTGTCTTGGTTTTGCTACGCTTATGGCGTCGTTGTGCCGCAGTATTGATATTCCGTGTAATGTGGTTTCAGGTTATGCGCTCGGCGTTGGTGATGATACTGCGTGGACGGAGGAAACGGCTGTTACAGACGAACAAAATCACGCGTGGAATGAGGTGTATGTGGACGGACGCTGGATCATTGTCGATACGACGTGGGATTGTACAAATAAGGTTGAGAACGGAGAAATGGTGCGTGGTTCAGGTGTGTCACATCTGTATTTTGACGCGAATTTACAATTTTTCTCCGCTAATCATAAGATTACTGAATATTCAAAACGAAGATAATAACGGGGGTAATTTATGAAGAAAATACTTTTTACGGTTATCGCGGCTGTATGTATGCTTACGTCATGCGGGGGTGGTGAAACGGCCTCAATTCCGTCTAAGCGGCCTATAGAACAGGATATATTAACCTCGATGACATTGGAGGAAAAAGCGGGACAAATCTTGTTTGTGCGCTGTGTGGACGAAGCGCATGAGGATGCTCTTATGAAAAAAAATCCCGGAGGACTGCTTATGTTCGGATGTGATTTTGAAGGGCTGACAAAGAAACAGGTTGTTAATAAAATTAAAAGGTATCAGTCAAAAAGCCGCATACCGCTTATAATAGGCGTTGACGAGGAAGGCGGAACAGTAGTGCGCGTAAGCTCAAATCCTCTGCTTGCGCCTGAAAAATACGCGTCTTTGCAGGAAATATACAAAAACGGCGGTATGGACGCGCTTATAGAAAATGCCGAAGAAAAATCCGGACTTCTCCGAGAGCTTGGAATAACAATAAATCTTGCGCCTGTCGCGGACGTATGCGTAAACAAAACTGATTTTATGTATGACCGGAGCATGGGATGTGACGCCGAGGAAACGGCGGATTGCATAAGTAATATTGTATATGCGATGAAAGAGAATGGTATGGACTCGTGCTTAAAGCATTTTCCAGGTTACGGCGGAACTGCGGACACCCATACAGGCAGCGCGGTGGACGGGCGCGGAGCGCAGTCGTTCAGGCAGGTAACGGAAAATTCTGACGGAAAAAAGTCCGGAGGGGATTTTATCCCGTTTAAGGCGGGAATAGACGCAGGCGCGGACTGCGTGCTTGTTGCTCATAATATAGTAAACGGACTGGACAGTGAAAACCCCGCGTCTCTTTCGCCTGCTGTGCATGATATATTACGGGGGGAGCTTGGTTTTGACGGAGTTATAATGACAGACGATATCGCTATGGGGGCGGTAGCGGAGATTGAAGATGTGTATATAAAAGCTATTAACGCTG
>CAJTPP010000003.1:23250-26519 GCA_910578235.1 uncultured Clostridia bacterium
CGATTATGAAACGGCGTATGAGCAGATACTTTCGGCTGTCAGAGACGGGAGAATAAGTGAAAAAACTCTTGACAGTGCTGTAGGGCGAATATTAAAGCTGAAAGGCCTGTTATAAAAAAATATATAAAAACGGCATAGCTTTGCTATGCCGTTTTTATCTGCTTACCATCATTTTTATTCCTCTTACATAAAATCCGGCGACTAATTTTATTTTTTATGATATACTGACAGTGAAAGGAGGAAAGGGTATGAAAATAATATTGGAACAGGCTGATCTGGGCGAGCCTGAAATTATTATCCGCGGCAATGTGTCAGGGACTCAGGTGAAAAATATCATAGAGCTTCTGAGCGGCAAACATTACATGCAAAAAATGTTTTTTTCTAAAGATGAAAAGGAATATTTGTTTGATATTACAGATGTCATCTATTTTGAAGCGAATAATAATAAAACTATGGCCCGTATAGGAGGAGAATGGTTTGAAACGCGTCATAAGCTGTATGAGCTTGAAAGTATAGGACAGTCAAAAGGTTTTATACGGATAAGCAAGGGAGTTATAGTGAATGTCAATCATATTTTGTCGGTAGAAGCTGAGTTCAGCGGAAATTATACGCTATTTCTTAAAGACGTTAAAAGCCGGCTTACAATTTCAAGAAAATATGTAAAGGGTTTCAGACAGTATATTATGGAGGTATGTTGAAATGAGAAAAAGAATATTAGATCATCTTATTGTCGGATTGGGTATTGGTTTTATAGCGACGACACTGTGTCTGTGGATATTTAAGCTGAATGAGGCTTCCGGAGCGGAGGTGATGCGTCAGTTTACAACATGGTTGTTCGCTTCCGCTCTGTACGGTTTAATATCACTTATTTATGACAGTGATATACCGTTTCCTGTCAGTCTTGCAATTCATTTTGCGGGCTGTACGGCTATTACATTCGCGGCAAGCTGCGCGGCAGGTTTTTTTGAATTTATGGTATGGTATGAATGGTTTATCTATGTGCTCCCTGTTTTTATAATAATGTATATTATTATAGGCGCGAGTGTTACGGTTATTACAAGGTGTCAGGCAAAGAAGATAAATGGTAAGCTGAAAAAATAAGTCATAAAAATACATGTATACGATTATTCGTATACATGTATTTTTTAACCGATGCTAAAAAACATCCTTTTTCTTTTTTATATATCTTCTTATAAGTATTATGAGAGACGCGAGCACGCACAGCGCCATGAATGCCGGCACGATAACACGGTTGGGAGTCTGTTCCTCAGAGGATTTCATTTCTGTCCATAATGTCTGCATTTCAAGATTTGTCTCATCTGACAGGTTTTTGAATGTTGTCGTTTTTTCTTTTATAAATTTATCGTCAGGATATGATATACCGTCATATTTAACCTCATCGGGCAACATTTCATAAGCTTTACGGTTAGGCGTGGAATAGCCGATAAAATCTGTCACCGCATATGCGGCGTCTTTCTCGCACATGAAATTTATGTACATTTGAGCCGCTTCTTTATTGCGGCAGCCCTTTGGAATACAAAGCGCGTCGATAAACAGATTGGTTCCGCTGTCGGGTATAACAAAATCAAGTCCGTCAAACTCGTCCATAAGTGTTACCGCGTCCCCGGCGTAATATGGCGCGATTACTGCCTCGCCCGCTCCCATTTTGTCAAATATTTCGTCCATTACATAAGCCTGAACGACTTTTTTCTGCTCCTTTAGCTTTTCGGCCGCTTTTTTAAGCTCGTCTTTGTCTTCGGTATTCAGCGAATAGCCGAGCATATTTTCCGCGATGGCGAACGCGTCACGCGGATTGTCAAACATAAGTATATTGCCCGCATAGTCTTCGTTCCACAGAATATCCCAGCCTATTTTCTCCTCGTCTACGATAGTGCTGTCATATATGATGCCGACTGTTCCCCATGTGTATGGTACAGAGTATTTTGAGTCTTTATCATATTCCGGGTTTTGGAATTTTTCCATTACATTTTTGAAATTTGGTATATCGGACATGTCAAGCGGTTCAAGCATATCCTCCTTAATCATTCTTGAAATCATATAATCGGACGGAATGATAATATCATATGTGGAACCGCCGCCTTTAAGCTTTGCGTAAAGCTCCTCGTTTGTGGCGTAGGTGCTGTAGTTAACTTTAATATCTGTCAGACGGGTAAATTCGGCGTTCAGATTTAAAACGCCTTCCTCACTGCCGTCAGGAATATATTCGCCCCAGTTGTACACGTTAATGGAAATATCCTGACCGCGGAAGCGCGAATAGTACTCGGGATTTTCTGTTGTCACAGAGGTTATCCCAACCGTATCGGATACTTCGGCTTCATTGGCGTATTCTTCGATATGCGAGCAGCCGCATGTAAATACTGCCGTAAGCGCTGTAAGGATAATAAAAAGTTTTTTCATTATCTGACACCTCTCTTTGCGGCGCTGCGGCGCTCTATTATATTTTTTGCGATAAGGACTATAAGCACAACTATAAATATTATTGTGGAAAGCGCGTTTATTTCGGGGCTTACCTTTCGTCTGGTCATTGAATAAATTGTTATCGGCAATGTCTGCGAGGTTGCGCCGCTTGTAAAATAACTGATTACAAAATCGTCAAGCGAAAATGTGAAAGACATCAGAAATCCCGATACGACACCCGGCATGATTTCCGGCAGAATAACTTTAAAAAATGCCGATATCGGATTACAGCCCAAATCTTGTGCCGCCTCGTATATGTTGGGGTTCATTTGTCTGAATTTCGGCATAATGTTCAGTATTACATACGGAACGTCAAAAGTAATATGAGCTATTATAAGCGTTATAAATCCAAATTCAAAATTCATTCTTGCCGCAAAGAATACAAATAGAAGCATAAGAGATACGCCCGTTACAATTTCAGGGTTAATAATAGGTATATTTGTGCCCTGCATAACAAGCATTTTAGGCAGTTTTTTCATCTTGCTTATGCCTATTGCAGCCGCTGTGCCGAGTACTGTAGCCGCTATTGAAGCGGCTACGGCTACTATAATTGTATGTAAAAGCGAGGTCATAATCATTTCATTATGAAAAAGCTTTATATACCAGTCAAAGGTAAAGCCTGAAAATACCGAATGGCTTTTTGATACGTTGAAGGAAAATACAACAAGCACAAAAATCGGTATGTAAAAAAACAGCATCACAAGCGCCAGATAGATTTTTGATAATTTTTTCAATTAAATCCCACGTCCTTTCTTTAATTATGTGTTTACATAAGAACCCTGTCGTCGTCC
>CAJTPP010000003.1:26534-38439 GCA_910578235.1 uncultured Clostridia bacterium
TCGAACTGATTTAAAATAGTCATAATCAACAGTATTATTACCATAAGCACAAGCGATATTGCCGCGCCGAGATTTGGATTATACGAGTTGCCTAAAAACTGCATCTCAATAAGATCGCCTATAAGCAGATTAGAGCCGCCTCCAAGCATTCTTGAGATAATAAATGTGCTGATTGCGGGCACAAACACCATGGTTATGCCGGACATAATTCCGGGCATACTCAGCGGTATTGTCACTTTTAGCAGTGTCCGGGCGTTGTTGCAGCCAAGATCCTGCGCTGCCTCTATAACGCTTTTGTCCAGTTTTGAGAGCACATTGTAAAGCGGTAAGATCATGTAAGGAAGGTAATTGTAAACCATTCCGAGCACAACGGCGCCCTGTGTGTTAAGCATTTTAAACGGGCCTATACCAAACAGTCCGAGGAAGCTGTTTATAAGGCCGCTGTTGCCGAGAAGCGTCATCCAGGCATAGGTTCTTAAAAGAAAGTTCATCCACATGGGAAGCATAACTATCATAAGCACAGTGCTTTGATAGCTTTTATCCATTCGGGCAAGTATAAGAGCGAGCGGATACGCGATTATAAGGCATATAACTGTCGCTACTGCCGCAAGCCATATCGAGCGGATAAATATATTTGAATACTGAGACACAGCCGCGAGATTATCCAGAGTAAAGCGGCCGTCAGCGGTTGTGACAGCGAAATAAGCCACCATTATAAGCGGCACAATTATAAATACTGCCATCCATAATAAATAGGGAGCAGAAACTAATTTTCTCATAATATTATCCCTCCCCCTTATATCATTTTGTTCATTATATGTATGTCGTAAGGATCAAAGGTTATACCCACAGTAGAGCCGGCCTCGGCTGCCTTGGTGGAATGCACAAGCCAGTTGTGATCATATGCTTCAATAAGCATTTCATAATGAACGCCTTTGAAGGTGACGGATTTTACCACGCCGGAAATATTGGCCTCGTCAGGCTTTACGAGCTTGATATCTTCGGGGCGGATCACAACGTCCACTCTTTTGTTTTCGCCAAAACCTTTATCAACGCATGCAAATCTATGACCGCTTATTTCAACGAGCAGATCCTTTACCATCATACCGTTTAAAATATTGCTTTCGCCGATAAAATCGGCTACAAAGGCGTTTACGGGTTCGTTGTATATATCTACCGGCGAGCCTACCTGCTGTATATCGCCATTGTTCATAACAACGACGGTATCGCTCATTGTAAGAGCCTCCTCCTGATCGTGAGTCACATATATAAACGTAATTTCAAGGCTTTGCTGTATGCGTTTAAGCTCGGTTTGCATTTCCTTGCGGAGCTTTAGATCAAGCGCGCCGAGCGGCTCGTCAAGCAGCAAAACCTTCGGCTCGTTTACGAGTGCTCTCGCAATGGCGACTCTCTGCTGCTGTCCGCCTGAAAGACGGTCTATTGAGCGCTTTTCAAAGCCTTTAAGATTTACAAGCTCCAGCATTTCGCTTACCCGCTTTTGAATTTCCTTGTCGGGAAATTTTTTCACTTTCAGTCCGAACGCTATATTGTCAAACACATTAAGATGCGGGAAAAGCGCGTACCGCTGAAATACAGTATTTACGTTACGTTTATAAGGAGGTATATTATTAATCTCCTTATTCTCAAATTTTACGATGCCGCTGTCAGGCGTGAGAAATCCGCCTATAATTCGCAGCGTTGTTGTTTTTCCGCAGCCTGACGGACCAAGAAAAGTTACAAATTCCTTATCTCTGATGTCAAGGCTGATACTGTTCAGAATACGTTCGCCGTCAAATGAAACGACGATGTTTTCGAGACTAATAATATTTTTTTTCAATTTCCTACCTCCTAAGGTCTACACTCCTTCAGTCACATATTTATGCGGCCGAATTTTGCCGGAGTGCATTCAGAATTTTTGATATGCCGCTATTGTAAATAATACGGCAAAGCAATTATAACATATAAAATAAGATGATTGCAATATCAAAAAGTATTTTTATGCAAAAAAACAAAGCTCTGACGCATGTCAAAGCCTTGTTTTTATTTTACAAATTTAAGAGCTGTTTTTTCTTAGCGTCATAATCTTCCTGAGTAATAACATTGTTGTCGAGTAATTCTTTGTATTTCTTTAATTCTTCAGGAATATCCACATTTGTCTGCATCTGATATGAGTCAGCCGTATGTGTATCCCCCTGCGGCCCTGCATCCGTATTTACACCTGACCTTATGATTGAGTTTATTTTATCTTGCATCAAAATTGGAGGAAGAATGCTTATGAAAATAGCAAGAATTAGGCAAAGTGTGGATAAATCAGACTGTACACCCTTTAATGCCGCAAGCTTGTCAATTCTTTGAGCGCTTTTGTATACCCAGTAGATGGTATAAAACGGAACAAATAGACAAAGAAGCAGCTTTGTCACTGGATTGCGTGGGGGTTCGTCCTCAATGCGGTTCAGATATTCCGTCATGCGGTAAATCCATATGTAATACCAAATTCCGCAGGTAAACAGCAGCAGCAGAACATGTGCCGCAAGCTCAAAATAACCTCTGTCCTCGGGGACAGCCGCGGCGGCTGTATAATCTGCGTTGTTTGGAGATTCGGTGTACTGCTTGTGCGGCATACCCTCGGGATATACTATCCACATACATGCGAACAGAATTGACGCCGCGCTTAGCATTGTCTGCCAAAAACCTACATGATATCCGCCTCCGATAATTGTCACTACAATCCATATAAAAAATCCTATAATGACCTGACCGGCGATAAGCGCGGACGGAACAAACCAGAGCTTTATCGCTTTATCGCGGTATTGTGGAATGTACGCGGTAAAGAATGTCAGAGCTATGGCAAGAGCGCCCAGATAGCCGGCCAGATCAAGCAGATCGGGAAGCAAGCTTCTTATTCCGTATTTAAGATCAAAACAAAGAGCCAGTAATGACGCGGCCGTGAGCAGAGCGAAGCCTATAAGAGTAAGAATATCACCGCGTTTCTGAAACAGAGATACGGCAAGCACAATGCATCCCCCAATATAAATTGCTGACTGTATTGTGTAAAGTACGGCAAAACCGTTTGTGACATAACCGTGCGCAAGTCTTGAAATAATACTGATAATGCCGAATAATGCGGCGATTGAGAACAGTATTGCCCCGATAAGATTATATTGTGGTGTTTTTTTAGTTTCTTCCATAATATATCCCCCTTTTTGATTATTTAATAAAATCAGACATACCATAATGATACGTCTGATTTTAAATTTTATTACTGATTTTTATTTGTTCATAGCTTCCTCGATAGCAACAGCAACTGCAACAGTCATACCAACCATCGGGTTGTTGCCCGCGCCGATAAGTCCCATCATTTCAACGTGAGCCGGAACTGATGATGAACCCGCGAACTGAGCGTCTGAATGCATTCTGCCCATGGTATCGGTCATGCCGTAGGAAGCGGGGCCTGCCGCCATGTTGTCGGGGTGAAGAGTACGTCCCGTACCGCCGCCTGAAGCGACTGAGAAATACTTTTTGCCCTGTTCGATACATTCTTTTTTGTATGTGCCGGCAACAGGATGCTGGAAACGTGTCGGGTTAGTTGAGTTGCCTGTGATGGAAACATCAACGCCTTCAAGATGCATTATAGCAACGCCCTCGCGGACATCATCCGCGCCGTAGCAGCGAACCTTTGCTCTCTCGCCCTTTGAGTATGCTGTTTCCTTGACAACCTTAACCTCGCCTGTATAATAATCAAACTGAGTTTGTACATATGTAAAGCCGTTAATTCTTGAAATGATCTGAGCCGCGTCTTTGCCGAGACCGTTAAGGATAACTCTTAAATCCTCTTTACGCGCCTTGTTAGCGCTTCTCGCAAGACCGATAGCGCCCTCAGCGGCGGCAAATGACTCATGACCTGCGAGAAAAGCGAAGCACTTTGTCTCGTCTCTCAAAAGCATAGCGCCCAGATTTCCGTGTCCGATACCAACCTTTCTGTCATCCGCGACAGAGCCGGGAATACAGAAAGACTGAAGGCCGAGACCTATTTTTTCAGCCGCTTCGGCAGCTGTTTTAACACCGTCCTTTATAGCGATAGCCGCGCCTACGGTGTATGCCCAACCCGCATTCTCAAAGCATATAGGCTGGATTTCCTTTGCGATGCCGTAAGCGTCAACGCCCGCGTTATCGCAAATCTTTTTAGCTTCTTCAATTGATGAAATACCGTGCTTTGCAAGCTCGGCATTAATCTGATCTATTCTTCTTTCATAACTTTCAAATAAAGCCATTATATATTACCTCCCTTTCAGATTATTCGTGTCTCGGATCAAGCAGTTTAGCGGCGTCGTCAACTCTGCCGTACTGTCCGCTTGCCTTTTCCAGAGCCTCGTTAGCGTCCATACCTTTAGCGATCATTTCCATCATTTTTCCGAGGTGAACGAACTTGTAACCGATAATTTCGTTATTGTCGTCAACAGCGATTTTAGTTATGTAGCCTTCCGCCAGCTCAAGATATCTCGGGCCTTTTTCAAGTGTGGCATACGTTGTTCCCACCTGACTGCGAAGTCCCTTTCCGAGATCTTCAAGCCCCGCGCCGATCGGGAGACCGTCCTCTGAAAAGGCAGTCTGTGTACGTCCGTAAACAATCTGTAAAAACAGCTCTCTCATAGCCGTGTTTATAGCGTCACATACAAGGTCTGTGTTAAGCGCTTCAAGAATAGTTTTGCCGACAAGGATTTCAGACGCCATAGCCGCGCTGTGGGTCATGCCGGAGCAGCCGACTGTTTCAACAAGAGCCTCCTGAATAATTCCTTCCTTTACGTTAAGTGTGAGCTTGCAGGTACCCTGCTGAGGCGCGCACCAGCCAATGCCGTGCGTAAGACCGGAAATATCCTTTATTTCCTTTGCCTGTGTCCATTTACCTTCCTGAGGTATCGGAGCAGGGCCGTGATATGCGCCTTTTGTCAAAGGACACATGTGTTCTACTTCGCTTGAATATTTCATACTATTACTCCTTTCGTTGTATGCGGCAGATACCGCTCATTATTTCCATTATATCATAATTATACGTCTGCCGCAATAAAAAAATATACAAAATTATCATTTATTGTCAAATTCTTTTTTGGATAAAAAGGACTGATAAAAATCAGCCCTTTTGTAATTTGTGAGGTAAAAACAGAGCGCGTATTTATATTATACAATAGTATTTTTATAAATGGCAGGAATGACGCAATTATGACGTGACTTTTTGGTTTTTTATAAAGCTGATTTGGCAAAAAGCGGATTTCTTCAATTACCGTAACGCGAGGGGACGGTGTAAATGCCGTTCATCCCGCGCGTTTTTCTGCATTATTACCATATTGTCTTATAATTCGCCGCGGTAAGTATCTAACAATAACAATAATGTATAAAAACAGTTGACAATTACAGCTTTCACTGATAAAATAGAATGGTACAATATTATAGTTGTATCATAAGCGGTAAAAACACTGCCGCTTAAAACAGCACCATCGATTTCAAAGCTGAATGTATTTGAAATCATTCGATTTTCCACAAGACAAATCAGAAAGATGGTTTGGGCGCGGGATAGTAGACGCGCCGCTATTTATTAAACTAAACTTCAAAGGGGGAATTTTTGTGAGAATGACCGGTGCTGAAATGGTTGTTAAAACACTGGAGAAAAACGGTGTCAAAGTTGTATTCGGATATCCGGGCGCGGCTAACTGTCCTATCATAGACAAACTGTCCGTCTCTTCAATAAAGCATATTTTAACACGCAATGAGCAGGGAGCTGCTCATATGGCATCAGGCTATGCGATCGTTACAAAACAGGCGGGCGTTTGCACCGCCACATCAGGTCCCGGAGCGACAAACCTTATCACAGGTATTGCCACAGCGTATATGGACTCCGTTCCCATGATTGCACTCACGGGACAGGTTGGGACAAAGCTTATCGGTAAGGATGCTTTTCAGGAGGTTGACATTACAGGCGCGACGCTTCCTTTCACAAAGCACAGCTATTTGATTAAAGACGGACTTGATATTCCGAGAGTGGTGGACGAGGCGTTTCATATTGCTAATACGGGTCGTCCCGGTCCTGTGCTGATTGACTTTCCGATGGATATTCTGAAAACTGAATTTGATTACCCCGACGAGAATGAGGAAATCAGTGTAAGAGGTTACAAGGTTATCGGAAGAGCGAATGAGTCTCAGCTTAAAAAGGTTGCTGACGCTGTAAGAAACGCGAAGAAGCCTGTTATACTCGCAGGCGGCGGTATAGTTATTTCCGACGCGGCAAGCGAGCTTAGAAGCTTTGTGAAGGAAACCGATATTCCTGTTGTGTCAACAATGATGGGTATTGGCGCAATTCCGACAAATAGTCCGAAATATTACGGTATGATTGGCTCGCACGGTGTAAAGCGAGCTAATATGATATTTAACAGGGCTGATCTTGTGATTGTTATGGGATCGAGACTGGGTGACAGATCAGTTGCTAACGTCAAGGGACTTGAAGAAGGAAACAAGCTTATACATATAGACATAGATCCTGCCGAGATCGGCAAAAATACTCAGCCGTATATTCCTGTTGTTGGTGATATTAAGGACGTGCTGGGACAGCTTTTGCCGCTGCTTGCGGGCTATAAGGCGGACAGATCATGGCTGGAGGAAGCGGAGGGAGTGCGTGAGCGATTTACGCATATACCGTTTAGTGATAATAACGGCTTCGTAAACCCGAGATATTTTTTGAATGTATTGTCTGAAAAAACAAAGTCGGACGTGTATGTGTCGACTGAGGTTGGACAAAACCAGATATGGTGCGCGAATAACTTTACTTTTACCTCTCCGAGATCACTCATTACGTCGGGCGGCTTCGGAACGATGGGCTACGGACTTCCCGCCGCAATCGGCGCGTCTGTCGCCGCTGAAGGGAAAAAGCCTGTTATAGCGGTAATGGGTGACGGAAGTTTCCAGATGGATCTGCCTGAAATGGGCACTATGGCTCAGTGGGATATCCCTGTTAAGATGGTTCTTTTTAAGAACGGCAGACTCGGTATGGTGCACGAGCATCAGTATCTTCTGTACAAGTCGAATTATCAGGCTGTTGATATAGAGGGAACTCCAGATTTTGAGCTGCTCGCAAAAGCATATGGCTTTGAGAGCGCGTGCGTTACGGAGAACAGTGAGGTCGGATCAGCCATAGACGCTATGATGGCGGCGGAAGGCTCATATCTTCTTATTGTTAATGTAAATCCGTTTGAGCCTACTGGCGACGCGCTTAATGAGGCTACTCTTCCGGAAAAGGAGGATAAATAAAATGACAGAGAGATACACATTATCAGTCCTTGTTGAAAATCAGCCGGGTGTGCTTTCAAGAGTGGTAGGACTGTTTTCAAGACGCGGCTTTAATATTCATTCGCTGTCGGTAGGAACAACTCAGGATCCTACAGTGTCCCGTATCACGATTGAGGTGAACGGCGACGCGCAGACAGTTGAGCAGGTTTCAAAGCAGCTTTCAAAGATTATTGAGGTTATCAAAATCAAAACGCTTCGTGACAGCGATCTTGTAAAGCGCGGCCTTATGCTTGTAAAAGTAAAGGTAACGTCGAAGACGAGAAGCGAGCTTATTGAGATAACATCGGTGTTCCGCGCAAATATAGTAGATATTTCGGCAAATACGCTGACTGTGGAGATTACCGGACATGACAGAAAGCTCGGCGCGTTTCTTGATCTTGTAGAACCGTACGGAATTGAGGAGATTTCACGCACAGGTATGACGGCGCTTGAAAGAGGAACAAACACGCTTAAAGTAGACAAATAATCAGACGGCGGAAAAACTGCGGTATAATTTACAATAATGCACAATATTAAATAAATATAACGAGTTTATTTAATAAAAATAAAGAAAGAGGTAATTTAAAATGGCAAAAGAAGCAAAAGTATTTTATGAGAGCGACTGTAATCTTGGACTTCTAAAAGACAAGACAATAGCAATAATCGGCTACGGAAGTCAGGGACACGCTCACGCTCTTAACCTGAAGGATTCAGGCTGTAACGTAATCATCGGTCTTTACGAAGGCAGTAAGTCATGGGCTAAGGCTGAAAAGCAGGGACTTGAGGTATATACATCGGCACAGGCTGCAAAAAAGGCAGACATCATCATGATCCTCATTAATGACGAGCATCAGGCTGACCTTTACAAGAACGAGATTGAGCCTAATCTTGAAGCGGGTAATATGCTTATGTTCGCGCATGGTTTCAACATTCATTTCGGAACAATTGTTCCTCCCGCTGATGTTGACGTAACAATGATCGCTCCGAAGGGTCCCGGTCATACGGTACGCAGCGAGTATGTTGAGGGTAAGGGTGTTCCGTGTCTTATCGCTGTTGAGCAGGACGCTACAGGCAAGGCGCAGGAGCTTGCGCTTGCTTACGCTTTGGGTATCGGCGGCGCGAGAGCTGGTGTTCTTGAAACAACATTCAGAACGGAGACAGAGACAGATTTATTTGGTGAGCAGGCAGTGCTTTGCGGCGGTGTTACGGCTCTTATGCAGGCAGGTTTTGAGACGCTTGTTGAGGCCGGTTATGATCCGAGAAACGCGTATTTTGAGTGTATCCATGAGATGAAGCTGATTGTTGATCTGATTTATCAGAGCGGCTTTAAGGGTATGAGATACTCAATCTCAAATACTGCCGAGTACGGAGATTACATCACAGGCCCGAAGATTATCACTGATGAGACTAAAAAAGCCATGAAGAAGGTTCTGAAAGATATTCAGGACGGTTCATTCGCCAAGGAATTCCTTCTTGACATGTCACCGGCAGGCCGTCAGGTTCATTTTAAGGCTATGAGAAAGATCAACGGCGAGCACCAGCTTGAGCAGGTTGGTGAGGAGATCCGTAAGCTGTACAGCTGGAACAGCGAGGATGATAAGCTGATCAATAACTAATTAAAATAATTGATTATTAAAAAAAGCTGACGCATTTTAAAATGCGTCAGCTTTTTGATATTCAGTTGTCCGTAATTGCCGTGCCTCCGGCTTCAATGTACATTTTCTCTGTCTGCTGCTGTATATCCGTAAGCTCCTCTATAACAGCGCTCACACGGTTGAATAATTCTAAGTACATATTCTTGTAGCTCGTTTCCATATGCTTCACCTCCTTAAATTAAAAAAAGTGCGCTACATGAGTAACGCACTAAAAACACATTACTCCGTAGTCGCAAAACAAATTGAATATAGCTTAATATAATATAATATACAATATTACAGCAAGTATATCAAATAGAGCATGCATTTTTATCAAAAGATAAAAATGACATACATAACTGTAATAATTATATAGTATATGTAAACTATATGTACTATTTCGTTATTCAATTTGTTTTGCTAATACTACTATAACACAAAATTTTCCATTTTTCAACTGTTTTAAAAAAATTTTATAAAAAAATAGGATTGCCGTATTGATCAGGTTTGAACCGTCTTAAATATAAAACAATTTTTGAAAAGAAGTTATCTGAAATTTATTGACAAAATCAATGGAATGCGATATATCAAGGACGCATGGCTTTGCTATCACCTACAGCCAATCGGCTTATAGCGTCATTATAATGTAAAATTTTCCATTTTTCAAGCATTACAAAAAAAATTGAAATTTTTTTAAAAAAGGGCTTGCTTTTTTTGTATGGCATTTTTGTTGTAAATACGATATAATTATAAGATAAAATGACTATTAATGTGTATATTTGCATTTATAGCCAAAATCACAATGAAAGGCGATGGAATGACTATGGAAGAACTTCTGACTATTTTGGACAAAGAAAAGGGCAGTATATCGCGCGCGAAGATAGCGCAGATGCTCGGCAAGGATGAGCAGGAAGTCGCCGAAAGCATTGAGACACTTGAAAAAGAAAATGTAATTGTCGGCTATAAAACAATTGTAAACTGGGACAAAACTGAAAAAGACGTTGTGTCCGCTCTTATCGAGCTTCGAATAACGCCGCAGAGGGGAGAGGGCTTTGACAGAGTGGCGGAGAGGATTTACAAGTATCCTCAGGTAAAATCGCTTTATCTGATGTCGGGCGCGTATGATCTGGCTGTGACAATTGAGGGAAAGAGTATGAAAGAAGTCGCATTGTTTGTCGCTCAAAAGCTTGCGCCGATGGACTCGATAATCTCTACGGCAACACATTTTGTACTGAAAAAATACAAGGAAGAAGGAATTGTGTTCGAGGATGACGAAAAGGATACAAGACAGGTGATAACGCTATGATTGATTACGATAAAATAGTTTCTCCGGTTGTCGCGGCGCTTCCGCCATCGGGTATAAGAAAATTTTTTGATATAGTGGCTGAAATGAAAGACGCAATTTCACTCGGCGTAGGAGAACCTGATTTTACAACGCCGTGGACGATCCGTGAAGCGGGTATATATTCGCTTGAAAAGGGACAGACACACTATACTGCCAATGCCGGACTTATGGAGCTTCGTGAGGAGATATGCAATTATAATAAGAGAAAATTCGGTGTTACATATGATGCTAAAAGCGAGGTGCTTGTGACTGTCGGCGGCAGTGAGGCAATTGACGCTATGATTAGATGCATTATCAATCCCGGAGACGAGGTGCTTATCCCCGAACCGTGCTTTGTTTGTTACAGACCGCTTACAGTTATGGCGGGCGGTGTTCCTGTTTCCATTCAGACAAAGGAAGAGGACGAGTTCAGACTGCTCCCTGAGCAGCTCAAAGAAAAAATTACAGACAAAACAAAGCTGCTGATACTGCCGTATCCGAATAATCCGACCGGAGGAGTCATGTCGGGAGCGGATCTTGAGGCGATAGCGGAGGTGCTTCGGGGCACGGATATAATGGTGCTTTCAGACGAAATTTACGGCGAGCTTCGCTACAGTGACGAGGGACATATTCCTTTTTCAAAGATAGACGGTATGCGCGAAAGAACAGTCGTTGTAAACGGATTTTCAAAGTCATTCGCAATGACAGGCTGGAGACTGGGTTACGCGCTCGGACCTGAGAAAATAATAAAGCTTATGACTAAGGTTCATCAGTACGGTATAATGTCCGCGCCGACAACGGCGCAGTTTGCGGCGATAGAGGCGCTGAGAAGCTGTGATAACGAGGTTGAGGAAATGCGGCGTGAATACAATTATAGGAGACGCTGTATAGTTGACGGATTTCGTGCGATGGGGCTGAGCTGCTTTGAGCCGCTCGGCGCGTTCTATGTGTTTCCGTGTATAAAATCTACAGGTATGACAAGCGAGGAGTTTTGCAAGAGCCTGCTTGAAGAAGAAAAGGTGGCTGTTGTGCCGGGAAACGCGTTCGGCGAAAGCGGAGAGGGGTTTATACGCTGCTCGTACGCGTACTCAATAGAGAATATTCAGGAAGCCCTGAAACGGATTGAACGGTTTGTGGAAAGACACAGTAAATAATAGGTTAAAGAGTTGGAAGGATATAATTAACAGGAGGAAAAGATGGAAACAAAGTATATATTTGTAACAGGCGGCGTTGTCTCCGGATTGGGAAAAGGAATTACAGCGGCATCGCTCGGCAGACTTTTGAAGGCAAGAGGATATAAGGTGACAATGCAGAAGTTTGATCCTTATATCAACATGGATCCGGGCACAATGAGTCCGTATCAGCACGGTGAGGTTTTTGTGACTGATGACGGGGCGGAAACGGATCTTGATCTTGGTCATTACGAGAGATTTATAGATGAAAATCTGAGTGTAAATTCTAACGTGACAACAGGTAAAATCTACTGGAATGTCATTTCAAAGGAACGCCGCGGAGATTACGAGGGGAGAACGGTTCAGGTAATTCCTCATATAACAAATGAAATCAAGTCGAGGGTATACCGTGTCGCGAAGACTCAGGATACGGAAATTGTTATTACCGAAATCGGCGGTAC
>CAJTPP010000003.1:38449-69551 GCA_910578235.1 uncultured Clostridia bacterium
TCGGAGATATTGAGTCGACTCCTTTCCTTGAGTCAATCAGACAGGTTGTGACGGAGGTCGGCAAGGAAAACTGTATGTATATTCATCTGACGCTTGTACCGTATCTTTCAACCTCGGGCGAACAAAAAACAAAACCGACACAGCACAGCGTAAAGGAGCTTTTAAGTCTTGGTATCCAGCCTGACGTGCTTGTGCTGAGAACGGAAAAGCCGCTTGAAGAAGGTCTTGCTGATAAAATCGCTCTTTTCTGCAACGTATCGCCTGAATGTGTTATCGAAAATCTTGATCTTGACACGCTTTATGAGGTTCCGCTTGCTCTTGAGGAAGAAGGTCTTGCAAGGGTTGTCTGCAAGCGTCTCGGACTTGAGGACAGAAAGCCTGATCTTGAAAACTGGACAAACATGGTTAATGTTGTAAAAGATCTTATGAACGGCGGCAAGGATGAGGTGACAATTTCTCTTGTCGGGAAGTATGTTTCTCTTCATGACGCATATATAAGTATAGTAGAGTCTTTGAAGCACGGCGGTATACAGAACTATGCGAATGTTAACATTAACTGGGTGGACAGCGAGGAAGTCACTCTGAAAACAGTTGATAAGCTTTTGAAAAAATCAGACGGTATCCTTGTGCCTGGCGGCTTTGGGGATAGGGGCGTTGAAGGCAAAATTATTGCCGCTCAGTATGCGAGAGAGAATAAAATACCTTATTTCGGCATATGTCTTGGTATGCAGATTGCTGTCATTGAGTATGCGAGAAATGTGCTCGGGTATAAGGACGCGCACAGCGCGGAGCTTGATCCTGACACAACGCATCCTGTTATAGATCTTATGCCAGAGCAGCGTGACGTTGAGGATCTTGGCGGCACAATGCGTCTTGGTTTGTATCCGTGTAAGCTGTCACAGGGCTCGCTTGCTCAGAAGGTTTACGGTAATGATCTGATTTATGAAAGACATCGTCACAGATACGAATTTAACAACTTTTACAGAAATGAAATAACTGAAAAGGGTATGATTATCTCAGGCCAGTCGCCGGATGAAAAGCTTGTTGAGATGGTAGAGCTTCCTGATCATCCGTGGTATCTGGGAGTTCAGTTCCATCCTGAATTTAAGTCAAGGCCAAATCATGCGCATCCGTTATTCGCATCCTTTATCAAGGCGGCGCTGGACAAAAAAAGAAAATAGGTTAAGTAAGCTGTAAACAATTATAATCATTCAGAAAGGAAACCCGATGAAATATTATTGGAAATACATCAAACCGTATACTTTATTCTTTATACTCGGCCCTCTGCTTATGCTTACAGAGGTTGCGGGTGAAATTGTGCTGCCTAAAATTATGGCGTCTATGATAGACACTGGTATCGGAAATGCGGCGGCGGGTATGGGAATAGGATATATTCTGTCCCGCGCGGCGATGATGCTGGGGTTTATACTGGTTATGATAACAGGGGGTATCGGCGGACATTATTTTTCTGTAAAGGCCGCGGTATATTTCAGTACGGATTTAAGACAGGGTGTATTTGAAAAGGTACAGGATTTTTCATTTAAGAATATTGACGGCTTTTCCACAGGATCGCTTGTCACAAGGCTTACAAATGATATTACTCAGGTGCAGAATATGACGAGAATGCTGCTTATCATGGCAATGCGCGCGCCGGGTATGCTTATCGGCGGAATTATCATGGCCTGCTCAATAAACGCAAGGCTTGCAATGGTACTCGCGGTGGTTATTCCGGTGCTTGCCGTTGTTATCGGGGTAATTCTTAAAACCGCGTTTCCGCGGTTTGGCATAATGCAGAAGAAGCTGGATAATCTTAATTCGGGTATTCAGGAAAATATAACAAATGTGCGTGTTATAAAGTCATTTGTAAGACAGGATTTTGAAATAAAGAAGTTTTCGGACGCGAATGACGATTTGATGAATTCGACACTGAGAGCGTTAAAAATCGTTATTGCTGCCATGCCTGTAATGATGCTGGCAATGAATGTGACAACGCTGGTTGTCGTGTGGACAGGCGGACGTTTTGTTGTCGGCGGAAGCATGGGCGTCGGAGAGCTTACGGCGTTCACCACGTATATAACTCAGATACTCATGTCTCTTATGATGGTGTCAATGCTGTTTTTGCAGCTGTCCCGCGCGCTCGCGTCCTCGGCAAGAATTTCAGAGGTGCTCAGAACACAGTCTGATCTGACAGATGACAATGCGTCACAAAAGGATAAAATTGTTACAGAAGGCAGAGTTGAATTTAAGAATGTATATTTCCGGTATTATGAACAGCGTGAGGAGAATATACTTGAAAATATATCCTTTACTGCTGAACCGGGTGAGATTGTGGGAATAATCGGCACGACAGGTTCAGGCAAATCCTCGCTTGTACAGCTTATTCCGCGTCTTTATGACGTTACGGACGGCGAGGTGCTTGTCGATGGAGTAAATGTAAAGGAATACAGTCTTAAACATCTGCGTGACGGCGTGGGTATGGTGCTGCAGAAGAATGTGCTGTTCAGCGGTTCTATTGAGGAAAATCTCCGTTGGGGTAATGCAAACGCGTCGATGGAGGAAATACGCGCGGCGGCGGAAGCCGCGCAGGCTGATGGTTTTGTCACAGGCTTTACCGATGGTTACGGCATGGAGCTTGGACAGGGCGGAGTCAATGTGTCCGGCGGGCAGAAACAGAGGCTTTGTATTGCCCGCGCGCTTTTGAAGAAACCGAAAATTCTTATACTGGACGACAGTACAAGTGCGGTTGACACGGCAACAGAAGCGCGTATAAGACAGGCTTTTTCAACAAGTATTAAGGACTCGACAAAAATAATAATCGCGCAGAGAATTACATCGGTAATTGACGCCGATAGAATAATTGTGCTTGAGGACGGCAAAATTGCGGGTATCGGCAGTCATGCTCAGCTTATGGAAAGCTGTGGGGAATACCGTGATATTTACTATTCTCAGATGGATAAAGAAAAGGAGGTGTCCTGATATGCCTCCAATGGGACCTCCGAATAAGCATGACAAGCGTTTTGCAAAAAAACAGAAACCAAAAAATACAAAGGCTGTCGCAAAACGCCTGCTTTCATATCTTAGAGAGGAAAGATATAAAATTGCGGCGTCGATTTTTTGTGTACTTCTCAGCTCCGCGTCCACACTGTATGGGTCGTATATGCTGCGTCCGATTATTAACGGACTTACTGACACTGTAAAATCGCCGCAGCAGAAAATTACTGATTTACTTGTAGGCCTTCTTGTTATGGCGGCGGTGTTTTTTATAGGCGTTGCGGCTATGTATATTCAGTCAAGAATAATGGTGGGCGTTTCACAGGGTACGCTGCGAAGAATAAGAGCGCATTTGTTTGAGAAGGCTCAGAAGCTTCCGGTAAAGTATTTTGACCAAAATCCGACGGGAGATGTAATGAGCCGATTTACAAACGACGTTGACATTATAGGCGAGATGCTAAACTCAACGCTCGTGCAGATTTTTTCGGGTGCAATGACGCTTATCGGCACGCTTGCGCTTATGCTTTATACAAACTGGGTGCTTGCGCTTGTCACAATATTTTTCGCTCCTGTTACCGCAAAGATCGGAGCGATGATCGCGGGCAGATCCCGTAAATATTTTATCAAACAGCAGACGGCGCTCGGCAAGGTCAACGGTTATATAGAAGAGACTGTCACAGGACAGAAGGTTGTAAAGGTTTTCAATCATGAGCAAAAGATTGTTGATGATTTTTCAAAGCTGAATGAGGATCTTAGGAGCGTGCAGACAAAAGCGCAGTTTGTCGGCGGTATTATGGGGCCGTGCATGAACGCGTTGAGTCAGGTTAATTATACGCTTACGGCGTGTGTAGGCTCGGTTATTACATTTATATCCCGCTGGGGCGGCGGCGTGCCGTTTGCCGCGCTGGATATCGGCGGGCTTACTGTTTTTGTAAATTTTTCAAGACAGTTTTCAAGGCCGATTAACGAGCTTGCGCAGCAGCTCACGAATATTATGTCAGCGCTTGCGGGAGCGGAACGCGTGTTTGACGTTATGGATCAGATCCCTGAAAAGGATGAGGGAAAGAAATTAATTTTAGAAAATATAAAAGGTGATGTTGTGGTTGAAGGTGTGACTTTCGGCTATAATCCTGACAAAACAATTTTAAATGATGTATCTATTTTCGCTCATCCCGGACAGAAGATCGCTCTTGTCGGATCCACCGGCGCGGGTAAAACGACTATTACAAATCTTATAACCCGCTTTTATGATATAAACAAAGGGAAAATCACTATTGATGGTGTGGATATAAAGGATATAAGCCTTGAATGTCTGAGAGAGAACATAGCGATGGTGCTTCAGGATACGCATTTGTTCACAGGGACTATTATGGAGAATATACGCTATGGCAGGCTTGACGCTACGGACGCGGAAGTACGTCAGGCGGCTGTAACATCGTGCGCGCATATGTTTATCAAGAATATGCCTGAGGGCTATGACACAATGCTGAGCGGCGACGGTTCAAATCTGTCGCAGGGACAGCGTCAGCTGCTTAACATAGCCCGCGCCGCGCTGTCGAGAGCGCCGATACTGGTGCTTGACGAGGCTACAAGTTCTGTTGATACAAGAACGGAGAAGCAGATTAATGAGGGAATGGACGCGCTTATGGAAAACCGTACTACCTTTGTTATCGCTCACAGGCTGTCCACAATACGCAATGCGGACGCTATTATGGTGCTTGAGGGCGGTGAAATTATCGAGCGCGGAAGTCATGACGAGCTGCTTGAACTGAAAGGCAGATATTATGAGCTTTATACCGGATTGAAGGAACTTGATTAATCATGTATACTACCGCAGAAAGGAATGTTAAAAATGAAGGTATACCAGTTGATATATACCTCTGTACGGCACAGTCTGTCAGATTCTGAGCTTGGTCTGGTAAATCAGTCGGGACTCAGGGTGTTTTCCTGCACGCAGGGACTGACAAAGCAGAATGTTGATGAAGTCATACGTTTTGCCACATATCGTCTGCCGAAGAATAACGAGATTGAATACAGCCAGACACCTTGCGACGCTTCTGTTCCCGAACAGTTTGAAAAGATTTTCAGAACCTTTACTTTGTCTGATGGACGATATGTCGCTATGCAGATCTCGTACGCGGGCTGTGATTTTGACGGTCAGGCGGGAAATGTGTTTGCGCACGCGTTTATTTTTGATGATGTCGACGCGGACTTTATGCCTGAGAAGTATTTCAGACATCCACTTTACCGGACGCATTTGACAGAAAAGGATCTTCAGGGACAGATAGTGCATTACCTTAAACCTCTGGACAACATACAGCCTACGGAAGGGCTTGAGGAAAAGGTAATTGAGTTTATCGGCGAGCATAAAACGGAGCTTACCTATATCATTGATAAGGCGGTAACGCTGCTTACCACAGAGGATATAAAAAATATATGTATAGCGTCGCATGAAGGCGCTCTTACGCAAATGTATCTTTTGGCGCTGAAATGGATGCTGCCGAGGGATATCGCCGAAAATACAGGTATATCGACATATAATGTTTATCTGCCTTCAGACAAGCAGAAGCAGATAATTTTCCACGGTACTGTAAAGGGCAGTAACAATATTACGGCGCAAGCTGTGGAAGCGAGGAAAAACTGCGTTTATATAGATATTGAAAATACAAAATTCAGACATGGCGTCAGATCTCAGCTGTTCCGATTTGAGGTGGCTCAGCTTCGTAATATTTATGCGAAGTCCGCGTTCACGTCGGTTTCGCAGCTGCTTGACTGGCTTGCTACATGGGAGGATACCACAAAAACAGGCATAGCGGGAAAACTGCTCCGGCTTAAAAAGTCGGCGGGGGACAAGGCGTTTCATAACCGTGTTATGGAGCTTTATCCGTCAATAAACGATCTGAATATGGTAAATGTCCGTTTTGAGATATCAAAGATAATGTTTGATAATTCCGAGCTTTTTGAAAGCGAGCGTCAGACGGTTACAGAGCTGTATATAAGCCAGTGCATGGATAAGCTGTGCATGGGCGAAAATATTGAAATAGGAAATCCGTTTACAAATGGAGAAAAGGCAAAAGCGCAGGCGGAAGCGGTATGTAGAAATCTCGGCGGATATATGAATACTGTGCGTGAGAATTTGGACAGTATCGGTGAAAAGAGCAAGCTTATACTGCTGTCTTTTTTCGGTCATCTAAAGCATGTGTCTGATACGGGTATGTGGAGAGAGCTTTTCGGGGATAAAGAGGATTTAAAACTGTTTGTACTGCTTGCGTCGCAGGTTGTTATAACCGGAAGCGGAATGAAGGCGTTTACGCCGGCGGACGGCTGGACAAGCACTGATATGGCAGAGCTGGTCGCGTATTTCGGCGCGTCGACACGTGATGTGTTTCTGCAGAAAAGCTGTGTTAAGTATATTTACAATCATCGCGGTGAGGACTGGAGCAGTTATAATGTCTCTCTTACCCGTCATACAAAAACCAAAAAAGAACAGGAGCAGGACATAAAGAAAATTCAACGTATGCTTTCCAAAGTTGGGTATATACCGTATCAGCGCGCCACATATGCGAGCGTAAAGAGTGAAGTCACTGACGATATACGTAATAATACTTCACCGCTTCTGATTTCAAGACTGCTGTACGCGGTCTACCGCTGGCAGGGAACCTACGGTAATCAGATTGAGGCGGAGAAGAACGCGAAGAATGTCCGTGATTTGCTGCTGGAAATGAGAAAGATGCAGACATCGTGCTATAACTTTATGATACCTAAGCTGGCTCTGGAGATACTTGAGTCGCCGGGACATTATCATGAGGTGATGATAAACACGGAAACTATGCCCGCAAGTTTTTGGAATTGGTTTCTTATCGGTTATGAAAGATGCAGGAGAGACGAGGATAAAATGCTTTCGTATACAAGAGTATATAACGCGAGTAAAAAGAGAATGTCAGCCGTGCCTGCAAAGAAAAAAATGCGTGAAGTTTTTAAGGATGTAGTTGAATAGGAGAGATTGAGATGATTATAAGAAAAAAAATAATGGTATTGCTTGCGGTTGTGATAATGGCATTTTCTGTTTCACCGTTTGTTCTGGCGGCTACTCCCGAACCCGCGGGTAACGCGCAGACGCAAAGCGGCGACACGCAGACGGGCGGCGCGGCAGGAACACAGGTGACAATCGCCCCGGCGGGAACTAGTCAGAATACAGCGTCAGAGCTTGTAAATAAAAAGTATCTCACAAAGGGCGGCGCTATTTTCTGGTTCGCCTTTACGGTTGTGCTTAACTCGGTGCTTAGCTTTTGGATAGGAAACCGTTTCTATAAAATGTCCAAAAAAGATAATCATATGGCTGCCGAGATACGCGCTTTAAGACGTGATGTCGAGGAAAAGTTTGTAAAAAGTGTGGGTGGTTTCAGCGAGCAGGAAATAGACATTAATAATCTGAATGAAAGTCTGGCAATGGATGACGAAGGTATTAAGCCTGTAGAGCGTCAGATCGAATATAGAGAGACAGGCACCGAAGATGAGGAACGTTTCAGGCGTTGGGAGGCGGCACAGTCCGCGCCGCGTTCAGAACGCGCAAGGCAGCAGAGCAAAGCAAAATCAGCAGTGAGCGAGGAGCTTGAGGAGGATTTTGAGGACGTAAGGAAAATAAGAAGAAAGAATTATCAGCCAAAACGCAATATGAGATCAGATGATTTTTCGCATAACGAAAATGATATGTCGGATCTTGGCGAAACACAGGAAATAAAAGTGAAGGGTGACGGAGTAAGATCGAAGGCAAAGGAAATTCTTGGAGACATATTTCCGTTTAAAGAAGATTAATAGTGTGAAAGAGGCTGTCATTTCTGGCAGCCTTGTTTTGAAGAATGAGCGGGATAACAGGGTGATTAATAATGGAACAAATTAATATGTTTGATGACAGGGAACAAACCGCGCCGCTTGCCAGCCGTCTTCGTCCCGAAACGCTTGACGAGTATGTGGGTCAGAAGCATTTGGTAGGAAAAGGGAAAATTCTGCGTCAGCTGATTGAAAATGATAACATCTCATCTATGATATTTTGGGGGCCTCCGGGAGTAGGTAAAACGACGCTGGCGAGAATAATCGCAAAACAGACTAAGGCTGATTTTGTTGAAATGAGCGCTGTCAACACAGGAGTAAAAGAGATCAAGGAGATTATGAACAGCGCTGAAAGCGCCCGCAGAATGGGTATACGGACATTACTGTTTACAGACGAGATACATCGCTTCAATAAGGCGCAGCAGGACGCGTTTTTGCCGTATGTGGAACAAGGAAGCGTTATTTTGGTAGGCGCGACTACGGAAAATCCGTCATTCGAGCTTAATTCTGCTTTGCTTTCAAGATGCAAGGTGTTTATATTAAAGGCTTTAGGGGAAGATGACCTGACAGAAATGCTGCGCCGCGCGATAACAAGTCCAAAAGGACTTGGCGGTATGAAGCTGCGTATAGAAGATGAACAGCTGTCTGCTATAGCGCGTTTTGCAAACGGCGATGCGCGTACCGCGCTGAACACACTTGAAATGGCCGTGCTGAACGGCAAAATGTTGTCGGACGGGGAAGTGGATGTTGATGATGAGACGCTTGCTCAATGTATGAACAGACGCTCTCTTTTGTATGATAAGAACGGTGAGGAACATTATAATCTTATATCGGCCCTGCATAAATCTATGCGTAACAGTGATCCGGACGCGGCTGTATATTGGATGCAGCGTATGCTTTACGGCGGCGAGGAGCCGTTGTATATTGCGCGGAGACTTATACGTTTCGCAAGCGAGGATGTGGGTATGGCAGACAGCGGAGCTTTGCAGGTGGCTGTGTCTGTGTATCAGGCGTGCCATTTTCTCGGAATGCCTGAATGTGATGTTCATCTTACCCATGCGGTGGTGTATCTGTCAATGACGCCTAAATCCAACGCGCTGTATAAAGCGTGTGAAGGCTGTAAAAAGGACATAAAGGAAATGCCTGCCGAACCTGTTCCTCTGCAAATATGCAACGCTCCGACTAAGCTGATGAAGGAGCTTGATTACGGTAAAGGGTATATGTACGCTCATGATACAGAGGAAAAGCTGACTAAGATGAAATGTCTGCCTGATACTCTTGCGGACCGCCGTTATTATCACCCTACAACACAGGGCAGAGAAAAGGCGGTTAAGGAGCGGCTTGATAAAATTTTGGAATGGAAAAAATCCTGACAGGAGCGGATATAGATGGATATAAATATCAGACAGTATACAGATAGGGATGTGACTGAAGCTAATGCAATATGGAATGATATTGTAGAGGAAGGTGTTGCTTTTCCGCAAGAAGAGAAGCTTAATGAAAAAAGCGGAAATGAATTCTTTTTGTCGCAGTCCTTTACAGGCGTTGCGTATGACGCGGAAAGCGGTGATATAGCGGGGCTATACATACTTCATCCTAATAATGTCGGCAGATGCGGTCATATCTGTAACGCGAGTTATGCGGTAAAGAGTACGATGAGAGGACAAGGCATAGGCGAGCTGCTTGTGCGTCATTGCATGGGACAGGCAAAGAAAATCGGCTATCATATTTTACAGTTTAATGCCGTTGTAAGCACTAATGAGCAGGCTCTTAATTTATACAAAAAACTCGGCTTTATTCAGCTTGGCAAAATACGCGGCGGGTTTCGTATGAAGGACGGACATTATGAGGATATTATACCGCACTATATTGAGCTTTAATAAATGAGCAATTTAAAAGACAGAGACGGGGTGATAATATGAGAAGAGTGTTTCCGTCAGTTAAGGGAAAAGTGTGTCTTGTTACGGGCGGCGGCGGTTCGATCGGCAGCGAGCTTGTAAGACAGCTGTATGCTTACGGCGCGGGAAAAATTGTGATTGCCGATATATATGAAAACGGCGCTTATGAAGTGAGCTGCGAGACGGGAGGCAATGTAGTGGTAGAAATCGCCTCGGTGCGTGACCGCTGTAAGATGGATTTTGTTATGTCACAGTACAGGCCTGATATTATATTTCACGCGGCGGCGCATAAGCATGTGCCTTTTATGGAGCGAAATCCCGAGGAGGCGGTAAAGAATAATATACTCGGCACGGATATTATGACAGAGCTTGCGGGTAAATATAGAACGGATAACTTTGTGCTGATTTCTACTGATAAGGCGGTTGAGCCTGTAAGCGTGATGGGCGCGAGCAAGCGCGTATGCGAAATGCTTGTTTATGAAAAGGCTCTTGTGTCGGATCATACCTGCTTTACCACGGTGCGTTTCGGAAATGTTATTAATTCAAACGGCTCGGTTATACCATTATTTAAGCGTCAGATAAGGACAGGAATTGTTACTGTCACGCACAGAGATGTTACAAGATATTTTATGACAATTCCTCAGGCGGTTGAGCTGGTGTTATGCTCGCTGGAACTGGTTGAAAACGGCGGAATATTTGTTTTGGATATGGGTGAAAATGTAAAAATCCTTGATCTTGCTGAACAACTTATACGTGAAGCGGGAATGGAACCGTACAAGGATGTAAAAATTGAATTTACAGGACTGCGCAAAGGGGATAAGCTGCATGAAAAATTGTTTTACAGCCATGAAAAACCGCAAAAGACTATATATAAAAATATTATGCGCGCAGACGGAAGCGGCATGGATAACCTTTCAGATGAACTAAAGGAATTGTATGCGATGGCGGATAAAAATGATAAGGACGGAGTAAGAAGTCTTATAATGAAAATGACAGAAGGAGAATGACAGCGTGGATATACACGAAATATTGCAGACGGCGGGACAGTATTTGTTTGTCGCGGTTTCGGCTGTGGGAGGATGGATAGAGAAGGGCTGGGCGCTTTTTCGCGAGTGGATAGCGACGCTGCCTTTACCGACGGCTATCAAGCTGTTCAGCAATGATACGGCGAATAAATATTTATTTTTCGGAATAATACTGTTTTTGCTTGTTATGAATATACGGGCATTCGCGTTGTTTGCGGCGGATAAATCAAACGCGAAAAGAAAACAGCGGCGTGTGCGTGAAAGCAAGCTGTTTAAGGCGTGCTTTTTCGGGGGCGCTATTGGGGGAATGATGGGTATGCAGTGTTTTAGACATAAAACACAGAAGAGGAAATTTTCTGTCGGTGTGCCGGTATTGTTTGTGATACAGCTTGTTTTGTATAGTTTTGTTATTGGATTTTTGGGTTTTTGGACATTTTTCTAAAAAGGTATGGAAATTTTCATCCGGATATGATACAATATTAAGGAAAGTATCAGAAAGGAAGATACGGCAATGGAATTAAAGGATATTTTATCTGAGAATGATAAATTAAGAATAATTCAGGAGCTTGTCCCTGGTAAACAGATTACGCTCGCGCATGTTATCGCAAGTCCGGATCCTGTTTTGTATAAAAAGCTTGGACTTGATCCCGAAATGGATTTCAGTAAAAGCGCGATCGGTATACTGACAATGAGTCCCGCTGAGACGGCTATTATTGCCGCGGATATTGCTACTAAGACCGCGAATGTTGATCTGAGCTTTGTAGACCGTTTCAGCGGCACGCTTATAATAACGGGTATGGTGGCGGATGTGGAAACATCTCTGCGTTCCGTTATGGATTATGCGGAGAATATTCTGAAATTTACAGTCTGCGCAGTGACAAAAACATGAAAAAGATAATTCTTATAGGGCGCAGTGAGTGCGGTAAAACAACGCTGACACAGGCGTTAAAGGGTGAGAAAATACATTATCATAAAACCCAGTATGTTAATCATTTTGACGTGATAATAGACACGCCGGGAGAATACATACAGACTAAAAATCTCGGAAACGCCATTGCAATGTATACATTTGAGGCGGATGTTGTCGGACTGCTGATAAGCGCGCGTGAGCCGTATTCGCTTTATCCGCCGTGCTGTACCCCGCTATGTAACAGGCCGGTGATAGGTATAGTAACTCAGGTGGAACGAGAGGATGCAAATCCTGATATTGCGGAGGACTGGCTTAGACTGGCCGGATGTGAAACAGTTTTCCGCGTTGATTCAAAGACAGGCGAGGGTGTATGGAGAGTGCTGGAGTATCTGAAAGAGGACGGAGATATTCTTCCGTGGGAAGCTGAAAATAAGGTATGACACAGGAATGTGTCATATTTTTTTGATAAGAGATCATTTACATATATATAGGAAGAAACTCATTTTTTGATAAGATGTAATATTAAAAATCAGAAACATTTTTTACAATTAAAATTTTGAGTATAACAGTTTGAAAATCGCATAGCCATGGGATTTGTAGCAATTTCTTCATAACTTTTTAAAATTTTGTAACAAAACTGTAATATTATTCGTTGGATTGAACATAAAAACAACAATATATTGAGAAAATTCAAAATATTTGTCAACATGTTGTATTTGTAAACTTTTTTATGTCAACACAACTTGTAAGAAAATGTAAATTATATTCAAAAAAACTCGTAATATTTCAATTAAATTACACTAATATTTCGTTAATATTTCTGTTATATGACATTAATGCTACAAAATTTTTAAGAAATTTAACAATTTAATTTTGAAAGGCTTGACATCGGAATTTTTTAGTGTTACAATACAAGCAACGTCGGAAAAGTTATCCTGACGTAACGGATAAACAAAACATTGTGAGAACTTATAGGAAACGTCTTTAAGTAAAAAAGGAGAGATTTTATCTTGAATAAATTAGCAAAAAAGATTATCTTATCTGTTATATCATTGTCAGCAGTGCTTGGCACTTCAGCTATGGCGGCTGATCTGAGCGGCTGGGCAATATCCGATTATCAGCAGGCCAATGAGGCCGGATTGGTTTCGTATTCAGTGGTTGCGAATAACCTGAAAGATAACATTACTCGTGAGGAGTTCTGTGAGCTTGTTGTAAATCTTTATGAGAAGCTTACCGGTGAAGATATGATAGAACCGGATGTGGCGCCGTTTGAAGATACTAACAGTATGGCAGTGGCTCAGGCTTACTGCTACGGTATGGTTTCCGGTACAGGCGAGGGTAGATTTACCCCAGACAGACTTGTAACCCGTCAGGAAATGGCAAAGATGCTTGTAAGCACTCTTACAGCCAGCGAGGTTGATTTTAACCTTTCAGACGGTTATGATGATACAGATATGCTTGACTCATTCGCTGATTCGGATGAGGTTAGCACATGGGCAAAATCAGCGGTTGTAACGATGCTTAACTATTCGCTTATGAGCGGAGTTGATGATGAAATTTTTGAGCCGCTTGGTTCAACAACGAGAGAACAGGCAATTTCAAGTGTAAACCGTTCATTTAATACGTTCGGAGACGGAGATTTTTCTCTTGAGCTTCCGAAAATAACACTTCCTGAGGACGGCGCTGAGATTGAGGAAGGAAACTTCTCGGTTGAATGGACGCCGATAGAGGGCGCTCAGGCGTATCATGTAATTATTAAGGACTCAAACGCTTCATCCGTACTTCTGTCGGATGTATATGATGAAAACAGCGTTGAAGTGGAGGAAGGATCTCTTATAGCAGACAGAGATTATGCGATAACGATTGGAGCGGTGCTTTGGGACGGTTCTGAGGTTTACAGCCTTCCCGTGGATTTTACATATAAATCAAAGGCTCCTATTCCGAACAGCGAGTATTTAGCGGAGCATCCTGCGGCGCAGGGACTTCTGGATGAAGCTAAAAATTATCTTGGAGTACCGTATCTGTGGGGAGGAACGACTCCGGCAGGTTTTGACTGTTCAGGTTTTGTACAGTATGTATGCCGCGCAAACGGTATCACAATTCCGCGTGTTGCCGATGATCAGCTTCATGGACCGGGTGAATATATTTCAAAAAGTCAGTTGCAGCCGGGTGATCTTGTATTCTTTGGAAGCGGAAATTATGCGTCGCACGTTGGTATGTATGTTGGAGAAGGTATGATGATACACGCTCCTTCGTCGGGTAAGGTGATTCAGTACACAAGTATTGATTCGTCATATTATTCATCAAGATTTATCGGCGCAAGACGAGTTGTGGATTAATATTAAAAATGTGAAAAACAGATTGCTTTGCAATCTGTTTTTTTGTGGTATTTCAGTCTTATGTAAGTGTGTGGTAAAATCTAAGCTATGCGTTTTTTGAAAAATTATTTTATAGTTTTATTTGTCTCCCTTCGTTAAGTATTTCCGCGCAATAAAAAATGCGCAGCTCGTACAGAGCAGCGCATAAAAAATGCATTACTCCGTTCTTTGCGCCAACAAATCTGAAACCATTCAAAGAACAGTATCTAAAACAGAGAATGCGTTTTTTACAACGTCATTCCTTGAATGGTTTTTATTCAGATCTATTGGCAAATGTAGTATATCACATTTTTTTTAATCTGTAAATAGATAAATAAAAAATGCGCGGCTCACATGGAGCAACGCATAAAAAATGCATAGTTTCTGCTTGTTACCACACAAAAACTTCGTAAACATCCATAAGAAACGCACTCACGAAAATAGAGCCTGCATTTTTATCAAATAAAAATGAGCGCATAGTTATGGAAATTTATTCAAGTTTTTATGTGGTATAATAATATAACATATCAGCTATAATTTGTAAAGAAATTTATCATAAAATTTTCAAAAAACACTTTACTAATTTAAACTGATACAGTATAATAGTATAGTAATATAAAAACAAAAGGAGAATAAAATAATGAATTTAAAAAAAGTACTTACATTAACTCTTGCGGGCGTGATGTGCTCGGCTATGCTTGCTGGCTGCGGAGACGGCAAGCAGGAGTCTGATTCAAAGGAAGATAATTCGTTGACGAAGGTTCAGGAGCAGGGTTATTTTACACTCGGTCTTGACGCTGATTTTGCGCCGATGGGATTTTCTCAGGATAACGGAGAGATCGTTGGATTTGATATTGACCTTGCGAATGCTGTAGCGGAAAAAATGGGCGTAAGAGCTGAGGCAAAGCCCATTGACTGGAATTCAAAGGCGATGGAGCTTTCGACAGGCAAGATAGACGTTATTTGGAACGGACTTTCCATAACCGATGAGAGACGTCAGGAGGTGCTGTTCTCAAATCCGTATCTTTCAACGAAGCAGTCAATAATCGTTAAGGCCGGATCGGATATAAAGACAAAGGCGGATCTTGCCGGAAAGAAGCTTGCCCTTCAGGACGGATCAACATCAGAGGATGCAGTAAAGGCTGACGCCGCTACATACGACTCAATCGGAGATGAAAATATTTCACGTTTCAGCGAGAACTCGCAGGTGCTTATGGAGGTTGACGCGGGAAGAGCTGACGCCGCTGTTATTGACGAAATATTTGTAAGATACTATCTTCAGAAGGAGAATATGCTTGATAAGTTCGTAGTGCTTGAAGAAGGCTTTGACGAGGAGGACTACGGCGTAGGCGGCAGACTGGGAGATTACGCGCTTATGGAGGCTATAAACAAGGCTTTGGACGAATGTAAAGCGGATGGCACTACCGCTGAAATTTCGGAAAAATGGTTTGGAGAAAATCTTATTAAATAATCATAACAGAAAATCTGACAAACCGTTGGAATAAACATTTCAGCGGTTTGTGTATTTATGGAGATTTATAATGCAGAAAACGATTGAATACATAATTCAAATACTCCCTCAGCTTCTGGAGGGACTGAAAATCACGCTGAAGCTATTTGCGGTGACGCTCGTGCTGTCGCTTCCGCTCGGTCTGCTTGTGTCATTGTTTAAAGAGGCTGTGGAAAAAAAGCCGTCGGATAAATTTATTATCAGATGGCTTGTAAAGTTTCCGATAAGATTTATAATAAATATTTATTTATGGGTATTCCGCGGAACCCCGTTGATGCTGCAGTTGTTTTTCTTTTATTTCGGAGCGGCTATGGTAAAGATGTCAAACGGCGAGAGTCTTGCTTTGAGTCCGTTTATGGCTTCTGTGATCGCATTTGTTTTGAACTATGCGGCGTATTTTGCGGAGATATTCCGAGGCGGTATTATCGGAGTGAACAAGGGACAGTATGAGGCTTCCAAGGCGCTCGGACTGACAGGTATACAGACAATGAGACACGTGGTGGTTCCGCAGATGCTCAGAACTGTTATACCGCCTATAGCAAACGAGACTATTGTGCTTGTGAAGGATACTGCTCTGGCTTCTTCCATAGCGCTTATTGATCTGCTGAAGGCGGCTCAGAGAGCTGTAAATCGTGATATGAAAATATCACCGTTGCTTGCGGCTGCTGTATTTTATCTGATAATAACTCTTATACTGACTTTCATTTTCGGACGTATCGAAAAGCGCTTATCTATATCTGAGCAGGGTATAAAATAGTTTTACGTTTTTTTTAACATTTTTATCTGCTTTTTGTATTCCTTTTTTGTGCACTTTAAGGTAAAATATAATCGATATGATATATTAGCTTTAGCAGTATTGAAAAGGAGAGAGTAAATATGAAGAAGAAATTGATCTCGGTTTTGGCTGCCGGTATTCTTGCGGTGCAGGCAATAACAGTTCCAATGTTCGTAAATGCCGAAGAAGGCGTGGCATATGTAAATAATTCAGACTTTAACGACGTTTCTATAGGAGGGGCGAAGGGCACGGGTTATCATGGTCTTGGTATTATCCTTGACGGTTCTCCGTGGCTTATGAAGGGAAGCGCGAGCGTTCATTACCAGACGTTCAGTTATGATGACGTTAGAAAGGTAAACTACTGTAATTTCTATTCAAACAGTGATAAAACGGGCAGCAACGACGGAGCCGGCTCATGCTATATATACAACAGAAATCTAACTCCCGCAAATCAGATGGGACCGTATGGCTTGGCTGAGTTTGATATACGCTTAAAGCCTGACACACAGAATTTTAATTTTATGATGGGTTGGTTTGAGGATCCGACAAGCGGAGGATTTAACGCGGCGACAGATGTTGCGGTAAATATTACGTTTGGTTTGAACGGAGTAACAGCTACAAATGGCAGAAGAATGGAAAATCTTGCGTCGCTTTCCGCTGATAAATGGTATAAAGTAAGAGTTATGCTGGATATTAACGTAGAAGAATACAGTGTTGTTATTACTGACGCTGAGACAGGCAAAGCTGTAGGCTCGCTTACGGAGGCTGCTTTCGGTGCCGCAAAGCCTGAGGGGCTTAAGGGTATCAAGACAACCTGCTGGGGTTATATAAGAGGTAACACTTATAATTATGATATGACAAATGTTACAATTGCAAGGTCAGATACGAAATATACAATACAGTAATCAGTATATTTAAAAAATACCGCTCAAAGGGCGACACTGTTAAGACAGTAAACAACAATTTTTTGAATAGCAGCATAGTTTAGGCTATGCTGTTATTCATTTTTGTTTGTAATAACAACATCGGCAATAAGCCGATAAAATCATAATAAATGTCAATGTGTTGTGTCCGTCTGCCGTTTATTTTTTCCGGTGCATAGACTTCAACACGGTTGACCAAATCATTTAAAACATCTGGCGTTAATTCCTGTAAATCAAAATATTTATGTACTTTTGCGACAAACCGTTCAACATTGTTGCTTTCCTGTTCCCGCTGTTCGATTTCATAAGATAATATTTTTACTTTTTCTTTTAACTCCGATTGCTCCTGCTCATACTGTTCGGCAAGCATTTTAAATCGGCTTTCTGTTAAAACTCCGCTTATCTTGTCCTCATAAATTGAAGTAAATAAGCGGTCTAACTCGTTAATACGGTTTTCAGCTTTTGTTATTGCTCTTTTCTTTGAGGATAATTCTTTTTTGATAATCGCCTTATGTTGCACTCCCATAACTTCTCTGAATGTATCTTCATACAGCGAAATAAAATCAATTACCATTTTCAAATGCGCTAATACGCCTTCTTCAAGAATGACCGCCCATATATAGTGAGTATTGCAAACATCTTTACCGTTTTTCCTTGAAGTTGAACAAACAAAATAATCTTGTCTTTTTTCAAAATTATTGCTTGTACAATAATATAGTTTTTCGCCGCAATCAGTGCAATAAGCAATACCCGAAAACATATTTGTTTTACTCGTTTTAGTTGGTCTGCGTCTGTTTTTTCTTAACTCCTGTACCTTTTCCCGAGTGTCAACATCAATAATTGGTTCGTGAGTATTTTCAAAAATTAGCTGTTGCTCTTTGGGATTATTGATTTTCTTTTTTGATTTATATGATTGCTTATGTGTTTTGAAATTCACTGTATTGCCTATATATTCTTGCTTTTCTAAAATGCCCGAAACAGTATCAGCCGACCACTTATACGGATTATCAATATCCTTTGGAATATTTATTATTCCCGACTGTTTCCAATGTACAAACGGAATGATAATTTTGTCTGATTGAAGCTGTTTTGCAATTTGTGCGGGACCGTAACCCTCTAAACAAAGATGAAAAATCTTTTTGACAACTTCTGCCGCATCCTCATCAATAACCCATTGATTTGGATTATCAGGATTTTTCATATATCCGTATGGCGGAATAGTTGTTAGATGCTTTCCCGACTCGCCTTTTGCTTTCATAACGGCTTTAATCTTCTTTGAGGTGTCGCGTGCGTAAAATTCATTCATCAAATTTAGAAATGGCGTAAAATCACAGTCCATTTGATTTGCGCTGTCGATATTGTTATTGATTGCAATAAACCTAATGTTCTTTTCAACAAACAGAACCTCCGTATAGAAACCGACCTTTAAATAGTCGCGTCCGAGCCTTGACATATCCTTTACAATAAGCGTTCAGACTTGATTATCCTCAATCAATCCTAATAATTCCATCCAAGACGGACGCTGAAAATTTGTCCCAGAGAAACCGTCGTCTACGAAAAATCGTATGTTTGAAAAATTATTATCTTTGGCGTACTTTTCCAAAATATTTTTTTGATTTACAATACTGTTACTGTCGCCCTGCAACTCATCATCTCGGCTAAGGCAGCAGTATAAAGCTGTTATTTTTTCAGACTGTTTACGCATAATTCAAAACCTCTCTTTCTTTAAAACAGTCTGTCAAAACAGGATTGTATGTATATATTTTAACGCTCATCATTAGTTTTGTCAGCCCCTTTTGTAAAGTTTTCGTCATTGCTCATTATCTTTAATATTTTTGTCGGCAATGTATGCGAACCGTCATAAATACCTGAGAATATATAATCACAGTTATTTGTTTCATAAGTCAATTCAATTTCGGGTATAAACTCTCCGAATGTAGTTTTAACTCTAATAGGTTCTGAATGTTTTTTTCTTCTGCATAATGCTTGTCCTCCTCTTTAAAAGTATTTTAAAGTACATTATATGATTTGACTTTTTGATATATGCTTGATTTTCACTAAATGCCTTAAAATAACGATAAAAGTTTTCGGATAAAAAAGCTTCCATTTTCGGTATTTTCGCTACCAGCAAGCAAAGCGAGTGTGTACACATTCGCGAAAAATCAAATTTTTGTACTTGCTTAAATTTCATTACCAGCAAGCACATCAAACGGGTACCACCGTTTGAAATTTGATTTTGTTTTTTGGGGATATTCCCAAACCCTTTTTTATCTTTTAGGCGCTATATACAGGCTGACACAAATATTTTCATACGCTTTTCCGGCTGGGCGCGCAAAACTTCTTTTGATATAATTATATTATAAAAAGATTGAAGGGAGTTTTCACTATGAAAAAGAAACTTATTACATTAACACTAATTGCCGCGTTATCAACGACAACAACAGCGTTTGCGGCTGAAATTCCGCGAGAAACAACACCATTGAATAGTACGGAAGAACAAGTATGTGTCGTTGAGAATTTAATCAGTGATATTCTTGATGAAGTACAAGCAGGCAAACTCGGCTATACATTAGCCGCCGGATATGCGAACACAAGAATTAGAAACGCGGTTATGGCAAATCAGACAGACGGAAACGGTTACGGTATCTTATCGCCAATCCGCACAGAACGCAATCCGCATTATGAGGGATAAACAGTTAAGACCTGACGCATACGCGCAAGCGGAGGAGGAATTAAAGATATTGCTTGCTGACGTTATCACCGAAGTTAAGAATGGTATGGATATTGATACCGCAATAAAAGCAGCTTATGAGAAAATCTATCAATCCATAAATCCGTCATTCAACTACGACGAGCAATTTTCGTTTGATACCTGTTACCGCGATATTCCCGTTGTCAGAATGGAAATGTTTACGGTAGCAAGGAAGCTCATAAATAACGCTTTTAACAAATAAATCAACAGTTTCGAAACGGGAACCGATTGACACGGTTCCCGTTTATGTTAAATTCAAATCATTTCCAAATTTCTTTTGCAGTTTTTTCAAAAACAATTCTGCCGGTTTTGAAAACATCTGATATTTTTTCCACGCAATATCAATTTCTAATTCAATATCGGATTTCAGCGGTCTGAAGCAATTATTCATTTCATCATTTGTTCTGACGAGTTTATCAAGACTTAAAACATATCCAACCCCTTCGTCTGCCATAAGCGCGGCATTATATAAAAGATTATATGTCGCTACAATATTTAGCTCATCATATTCGCGCCCTATCCATTTTTTAATATCATCACTCAGTAATGTCTGGCGTGAAACAATAAGCGGTAAATTCCATAAATCTTTTGGCTCTATTGTATCTCTTTCTGCAAGCGGACTGTCCACCCGCATAAACAGCCCCCATCTGTCAACAGTAGGCAGACGCAAATATTCATATTTATCTATATTATCAAATCCTATAAACAATCCAAAATCAAGCAGTCCTTTATCAAGCTTATAGGCAATATCCTCTTTATCACCACTGAAAATATGATAGCGAACATTAGGATATTCGGAATGTAATTCATTTGCTATATGCGCAATAAAACGCATAGCATCTGTTTCGCCGCCGCCTATATAAACATCTCCGTTTACCGAATTATTGTCTGACAAAAATTCCGCTTTTGTTTTGTCAGCAAGATTTACAATATCTTCAGCACGTTTTTTTAGCATCATACCGTCAGCAGTCAAAGAAAGTTTTTTACTGCTTCGTATAATAAGCTGTGTGCCTAATTCATCTTCTAAGTCCATAAGTTGACGCGACAATGTAGGTTGTGTAATGTGCAAAGTATCTGCCGCCGCCGAAATGCTTAATTCTCTTGCAACCGCAAGAAAATATCTCAAAACACGAATTTCCATAATATCAACTCTCTATCTAATCTTTTGTAATTATTATATCACAATATCAATATGCTCGTCAAGCATATTGTATTATATAATATAAGTATTTGATATTTCATATTTGCGATATTATAATTATACTAAGAAATTACAAATATTCAGACAGGAGGAAATAAAAATGTCAATCAAGAAAACATTCTGCTTAACACTCGCTTCGCTTATGTTATTCATAGGCATACAGCCTGTATTAGCAGAATATAAAGCCGATTTAACAGCAACAAGCGAAAGCATTACGGCATACAATGCTCCACCCGAAAGTACGCTGATTACAGCACTTTACAAAAATGACATGCTTATAGATGTAAAAATGTATCAGGGAGCAAATACAATAACGGCTGACTTTACAAAAGATATGGCTGACAACTTAAACAAGGCAACTGATATAAAGGCATTTTTATGGGATATGACAACGCTTACACCACTAAGCAATAAAATTGACACTAAAATATCTTTGCTCCCGACCACACCGCCGGAAGTAACGCCAACACCGACACCAAAAAACAAAACTTTGGTAGTATATTTTTCTTGCACAAACACTACGGAGGGAATTGCAAATCATATCCTTAATGCAGCCCACGCAGATAAATACGAAATTGAAGCCGCCATTCCCTACACAGAAGATGATTTGAAATATTACACCGGCGGTCGTGCGGACAAAGAACAAAATGACCCAACTGCGCGACCCAAAATTGCAGGCTCAATATCAAATATTGAAGATTATGACACTATATTTCTCAGTTATCCGATATGGCACGGTCAAGCGCCTAAGATTATCTATACATTTTTGGAAAGTTATGATTTCAGCGGAAAAACAATCGTTCCATTCTGTACCTCTCACAGCAGCGGAGTCGGAAGCAGCGCAGCTAATCTTCACAGCATTTGCAAGGGCGATAATGTGATATGGAAAACAGGAACAAGATTTGCATCATCAGCTTCAAGCAGCAGCGTTGTATCTTGGATAAACAGCTTGAATTTAGATATCGAAATGAAATAGTTAAACAAGGAGGTACACAACTTGCAAAGCAAGTTGTAGCGAGCAAACCGCTTGCGGTTTGTGATAGCGTAAGGAGGACAAGAAAATGAAAAAAATTGTATCACTATTTACACTCTTTTTAGTGTTAGTAATGACCGTAACAGGGTGCAGTGCGGCGCCCGCAGAAAACAATTCAAAATCAGAAAAGTCAGAAGCGCAAGAGATTATTATGCAAATTGACAATCCCATTATGACGGTAGACGGTGCAGACAAAGAAATTGACGAAGGACGCGGAACAATGCCCATAATAAGAGACGACCGCACGCTTCTGCCAATCCGCGCCGCTGCGGAAGCTATGGGAGCAAGCGTTGCTTGGGAGGAAGAAACGCAGACAACGGTTCTTGCAAAGGACAACACCGTAATTCTTTTGACAATCGGCAGTAACATTGCCTATCTCAACGAAGAAAAACAAACACTTGATATACAGCCGATTATACTCAATGACAGAACTATGCTTCCTGTTCGCTTTATTGCTGAAAGCTTTGGGTATGATGTTGAATGGAACGGAGTGGCTCAGATAATCACAATTACAAAAGCCAACGCAGCGCAGAACGATACGGTAACAGATAAAGCGACCGATACAAGCAAGGAGGAAAATATGAATAAATCAATCGTTGTATATTTCTCACGAACGGGAACAACCAAGCCATTTGCTGAAAACATTGCAAAAATAACAAATTCTGATATATACTAAATTAAAGCGGCAGTACCTTATACTGATGATGATATTAACTATAACAATAATAACAGCCGCGCAAACAGAGAACAAAACAATAGCAGCGCCCGTCCTGCAATTGCAGGTGATAGGATAGACTTATCACAATACGATACGGTATATCTCGGCTACCCGATTTGGTGGGGTACAATTCCGAGAATTATAAATACATTTATTGACACATACGATTTATCCGGCAAAACAATTATGCCGTTCTGTTCTTCTCACAGCACAGGAATTTCCGGCTCAGTCAGCGTAATCAGGCAGTATTGTCCCGACAGCGAAGTAAAGGACGGTCTTAGAGGAACGGGACAGACAAGCGAAACAGAAATTAAACAATGGATAGAAAAACAATAAGGAGGACAATCAAATGAAGAAATTATCAGTTTTAATGACGGTGATTTTATCGCTTATGTTTTCCACCGTTGCTTTTGCGGAAGATGTAAGCATAACAGTTACAAATAATATCGTAAATGTTAATAATGCACCTGAAAACAGTACCCTCATTACCGCTTTTTATAAAAATAAGGCTTTAGCTGATGTAAAGCTATACAAAGGCAGCGGCACAATTACAGCGGATATTTCAAACGGTGTTAAAAATTCGGATATGGCGAAAATGTTTTTATGGGATATGGAAACGATACGCCCTCTGTCTGCAAGTGTTACAGTGCAAGGAGGAAAATCTATGTTTAATTTTGAAACAAAAACCGTAATGCTGAACAGCGGTTATGAAATGCCGATTAACGGTTTAGGCACTTATAGTCTGCATGGGGAAACTTGTATCAACGCTGTAAAATCCGCGCTTGCAAGCGGGGTTCGTCTGATTGATACTGCGTCTATGTACGGAAACGAGGAAGAAATCGGGCAGGCAATCCGTGAAGCTATGGAGGAACAAGGCATAAAGCGTGAGGAAATATTTGTTACTACAAAAATATATCCCGGAAGTGAAATGGCAAAGCCGGAGCAATCAATACAGGCTTGTATTGACCGTCTTAACATTGGATATGTGGATATGATGTTGCTTCATCACCCGGACGCGAATGATGTAAAAGCATATAAGGCTATGGAGCAGTTTGTAAAGGACGGTAAAATTCGTTCTATCGGCCTATCGAATTGGTATGTAAAGGAATTAAAAGAATTTTTACCGCAGGTGGACACTGTTCCTGCAATGGTTCAAAATGAGATACACCCATATTATCAAGAAAATAATGTTATTCCGTATATTCAAGATTTAGGGATTGTAGTGCAGGGGTGGTATCCTTTGGGCGGCAGAGGACATACGGCGGAGCTTTTGAGCGATACGGTTATCTCCGGCATTGCAGAAACGCACGGCGTATCTTCCGCACAGGTCATTCTCAGGTGGAATTTACAAAAAGGCGTTGTCGTGATGCCCGGTTCAAGCAATCCCGACCATATCAAGGCGAATACCGAGTTATATCATTTTGAGTTGACGGACGAAGAGATGAAAAAAATCAACGCTTTGGACAGAAATGAAAAACACGATTGGTATTGATACGAGGGCAATAAAATGGATATTTTTGAAAGAGATTTATCGGGGCAGCCTGTTTCAATTTTGGATAAAGACTTTCACAAAATACAGACTGTAATTGACAATGCGCAGAAAATACTCGCTGAATTGAATTTGAGTTATCATACCAAAAGCGAGATAAGGAAAATTTTTTCAAGACTTACGGATAAAGAAATTGACGATAGTTTTGAATTACTGCCGCCGTTTTATACAGATTTCGGCAGAAATATAACCGTAGGAAAAAATGTGTTTATCAACCAGAACTGTACCTTTATGGACAGGGGCGGTATTACAATTGAAGATAACGCTTTAATCGCTCCGTGCGTTAATCTGATAACCATAAATCATTGTCAAGAGCCGAGCCGCAGGCGTGATGTGTATTCAAAACCCATTCACATCTGTAAAAATGTATGGATAGGCGCAGGCGTAACAGTTACGCCGAGTGTAACGATAGGCGAAAACTCAATCATTGCCGCCGGCGCGGTTGTTACAAAGGATATTCCTCCGAATGTAATAGCTGCGGGAATACCCGCAAAGATTATCAAAAATATTTAAAATAAAAAAGGAGATTTTTATTATGAAATCAAAATACGAAGGCTACAGCTTTAAGCTGAATGAAAATGTCATAAGAACAAAGGTTAAATTTCATAATCGTTATGGAATTGAGTTGACTGGAGATTTGTATGCTCCCAAAAATGCAGAGGGCAAACTGCCCGCAATAGCCGTAGCAGGTCCGTTTGGTGCAGTTAAGGAACAGGCGGCAGGTTTATATGCTGACGAGATGGCTGCAAGAGGTTTTATTGCGCTTGCGTTTGACCCATCATTTATCGGTGAAAGCGGCGGCAATGTAAGAAATGTCGCTTCGCCCGATATTAACACAGAGGATTTTTCAGCCACTGTAGATTTCTTGTCTGTTCAGGATAGTGTGGACGCTGAAAAAATCGCTGTAATTGGAATATGTGGTTTCGGAGGTATGGCACTTAACGCTGCCGCTATGGATACGAGAATTAAGGCGACCGTTGCATCAACTATGTATGATATGACACGAGTAAACGTAAAAGGCTATTTTGACGAGGCAGATAACGCTGATGCTCGGTACGAAATCAAAAAAGCGTTAAACGCACAGCGTACAGAGGATTATAAAAACGGGACATATCAAAGAGCAGGCGGTGTGGTTGACCCACTCCCTGCGGATGCACCGTTTTTTGTAAAGGATTATTATGACTATTACAAAACAGAAAGAGGTTATACGGAACGTTCCCTAAATTCAAATGAAGGCTGGAATACAACCTCAGCACTTTCATTTATAAATATGCCAATTTTGCAGTATAGCGATGAAATACGCAGCGCGGTTTTAGTAATACACGGCGAAAAGGCTCACTCCTGCTATTTCAGTCGCGACGCTTTTGCAAAGCTCACAGGCGATAATAAGGAACTTTTTATTTTACCCGATACTGTTCATACGGATTTATATGATAAAAAAAATAAAATTCCGTTTGATAAATTGGAAAGCTTTTTCAAACAATATCTGAAGTAATAATACTATTGAAAAGACAAGATAAATTTCTAAATTTGGGCATTTACCTTGTCTTTTTGTTTTGTGGACATTTAGAACCTCATTTTCAAGGGTTTTAATATACCTACACACCCCCTGAGTTTAACGGTGTTTCAAGCTTGAAAAAGCGAGTGTTTATACGGTTTTTAAAACCCTAAATGTCCCTAAAATATAGACATTTGTTCCACTATATGTACAGAAAAAATAGTCTATCGCTTGTGAAGTGATAGACTATTTTAAATCCTGTTTGACAGACAGCCTACTTTACTGTCTTAACAGTGTCCGCCAAATGGGCGGTATTTTTTTTGATCTTTCTACTACAATATGTAGTTGCTATGGTAATATTGCATATATTAAACTACATATAGTATAATGTACATAAAAAAATTAGTCAAAAATAACAATTTTTTTTACTTGAAATTATGCAAAAAAACGTATATAATATATGATGTAGTGTATGAAAGTGCCTATAAAGGAGAGAGAGAACTATGTATAGAACCAGTGTACATAGTCCGGACTGTAAAAACCGTGCGGGGGAGCCTGAAAAAATGCTGCTATCTCACACGGGAAGAGTAATCCCTGTCCTAAGGGAGCAATTGTTAAAGGAATATGTCCTTGGCATTGGTGATGCATACGAAATGTTTGGTGTATATTGTAAGGCGTTTGGCGTAGATGAAGTTGTTGATACAAGAATGATTATTCTGCGGCCTGTCGGCGCAAAAACGGCTGAGGCTTTTATATCTGTGAAAAATGCCGTGACGCAATATATGGGTGACAAGAATATACTTCTCAATACAGTTATCAATGATTTTTTACTTATAATAACAACAGTCATAGACAAAGATGAAATCATCGCAGAAATAGAAAAAGTCCGCAGTGCTGTAAAGAAGGAAAGCAAGTGCAGTATAACAGCAGTATATAGTAAAGTATCTAATCTTGCGGCTGCACCGTCTTCGTATGAACATCTGCAAAATTATATAGGATATTATTTTTACTCTGGCAGTGATGTGACTGTATATGAAAATGATATAAAAACGAATAAAGCTGAAATACAGCTTAACCCCGATTATAACGCGCTGGAGCATGCGGTGAACAGCGGCGATAGAAAAAAGCTCGGTTCTGCGCTGGACAGTTTTTTTTCCGGTATTGAGAAAATAAGACCTGTACCGGAAGTTGCAAAAGCATATTGTCTTGAATTATATGTTTGTCTTATCCGCGGATGCGGTGTTGAAAAGCTTGGCGGTTATATGAAAGGTATATTTACTGTTCAGAACGCGGTTTATTTATCTGAAATAAGAGATTTTATAGAAAGAACAGGTATGGAAATCGCGGATATGAACGCGCCCGCTTCCGCTAAGATTTATAGTTCACTCATCCGTGAGACGATAAGTATTATTGATGAGAATATAGAAAATGAAAATCTTTCACTCAGGTGGCTTGCGGGGACTATTTTATATACAAATGTAGATTATCTCGGCAAATTATTTAAAAAAGAAACAGGCAGAAATTTTTCTCATTACGTCATGGAAAAGCGCATGGAAATGGCTAAGGGTCTTATACTTGAAGGGAAAAAAGACAGGATATACGAAGTGGCGGAAAAGGTTGGTTATGGTTCGAACTCTCAGTATTTCAGTCAGGTCTTTAAAAAGTATACGGGTGTATCGCCGCTTGAGTATAGAGAATTTGCAAGACTTGAAAGAGAAAAGTTAGTCCCTAAATACTCGTGATATTACACAAATCTCACTGTTTTTTTGATGTCTTAATAAGTGAATATGTTATATAATTAATTTCAGACTTTATGGGGGAGAGCATTTAGATCAATGTTAATAAAATCGGACAAACTCCGGTTGTATTATATTTTAAAATTTATGGAGGTATTCAAATGGGTAACAAGATGAAAAAATTAATCTGTGCGCTTTTAGCTTCGGCAATGCTTGTAAGCTCAGTCGGAATAACAGTATTCGCGGACGCGGATAAGGTTGAAGACGAGAACGATACAACTATTACTGCCACAGCAACTCCGGAAGCAACGCAGACTCCTGGTGCCACAGCGTCTCCGGAAGCAACAAAGGCGCCGGAAACAACGGCATCTCCTGAGGTTACAGCAGCGCCTGAGGCGACAAAGGCTCCTACAGGCACAGCATATGATACTGATACATATTATCAAAAGGCACTGTCGCTGTGCAGCTCGCTTGGTATTATTTCAGGATATGAGGACGGCAGCGTTCAGCCGGAGTCAAAGGTAACAAGAGCAGAAATGGCTTCAATTGTTTTGAGAATGTTGGCGATAAATTCAACTTCAAAATATCAGGGAAGCTTTTCAGACGTTGACGCTTCACACTGGGCCGCTGATCAGATACAGACAGCAATGGAGCAGGGTATTGTAAGCGGTATGGGCGACGGCACATTTTTACCGGACGGCGAGGTTACATATGCTCAGGTAGTGGTTATGCTTGTAAATGCAATGAACTATGCTCAGGACGCGGCGTATATTGACACTAAAGGCGGTCACTGGGCGTCAGGCTATATGTCAGTAGCGGCTATGTCATCTCTTGATCTGCTTAACAACGCGCCCGGTTCAAGTGATGTGGCTTCAGAGCGTGGTACCGTTATCAAGATGGCATATAATGCGCTTCTTGGTTCATACAAGGAGATAACAGGTCATAAAAACGGCGCGCCTGTTTACTCTGTTAAAACAGACGAGGATGGTAATGACACAACTCTTGCTAAAGCTAAGTTCAATATAAAGCAGGCAAAAGGTGTTATGTCAGCTACAGCAAAGACAAATATTTCCGGAAATAAGATGCAGGAATGTGAGATTGAAATTCAGGATAAGGACAAGGTGTATAAGACTTTCGACTGTAAGCTGACAGGTCTTGAAGAGTATCTCGGACAGAAAATCACATATTTCTATAAGGAAAATTCGGGTCTTGCACCGGAGGTTCTGGCTGTAACTTATGATACTTCAAAAACAACGGTTGAAGATATTGACGCTGATGATATTGATGAAATTACAGGATTTGATACCAACAGCGGAAGTATTAAGGTTAATAAAGTAAGCAAGAAGAAGGATTGTACCGGCGCTACTGTTATATATAACGGTAAGATCCTTGAAGATGCGGATAAAGCCGCCATTTCAGATCTTAACGCGTTCCTTACACCTGATAAGGGTGATGTAAGACTTATCGACAGCGATAAGGACGGTGTATTCGATGTTGTGTTTATAAACGCGTATGAGATAATGGTAGTTACAAGCGCAACGCAGGAAAAGCTTATCGGTAAGGAGCAGAAAATTGGCGGCGCTCTTGGCGAAACAGAGGGTGTGACAATAAATCTGGACGATGAGATTGACAGAACTGTTACAGTTACAAGAAACGGTATTGAGGTTAAGGTAAGAAACCTTAAGAAGAATGATGTTGCTACAATAAAGAGAAGCTATGACAACTCTGTTGTTGATATTGTTGTAACAGGCGAGAGCGTTACAGGCAGCGCGTCCGGTATATCAACAAAGATGGATGCGAGCTATGCTACGATAGGCGGAACAAAGTATGACGTTGCTAATGTGGCTGTAGGTGATCTTAAAACAGGAGCACAGTGCGTATTCTATTTCGATAAGTTTGGTAGAATTGCTTATATTGAGGGCGGCGGAACAGGCCGTTTGGAATCAGGTGAAAAATACGGCTGGCTGATGGATATCTACAAAGATGAAAGCAGCAGTGATAAGATTGTTAAGATTATGACTCAGGACGGCAGTGTAGGCGAATATAAATTCGCAAGTAAGGTATCATACTGGGCGCCTAATCAGACAACTATCGGTACAACTGAAAAGACAGCTGCTCAAATGGAAACGGAAGTTGAGAAACTCCTTAGTGATGACGCGTTCCCACATATGTGGGTAGGAACAAGATATACAGACGGCACAACTGCGGATGGAGAAAGACGCTATTCATGGGATAAGTCACATTCAATCCGTCTGGTTAAGTATAAGGCTAATTCAAGCGGAAAGCTTACAAAGCTTTACGGCGCTGTAAATATTGTAAATGAAGCTGAAAAATATTATAGTCAGACAGATTACATACATGATGACGGTAAATATATTAAAGATCCTTATGTGAATGAAAGCACAGCTGCCGCTTTGAAAGCTTCGGACGCGCTTATAGTGGATATGACAAATAAATCCGGACGTGTACTTTCAGGAGGTTTAGTGGCAGGATATGCAATCACGGACGACGCTTTTGAATTTGGTGTTCCTGATAAGGCGGAGAATTTTAGAGATGAAAGCGCGTACAAGGTTGCGAATGTTGTTGCGTCAAAATATAATGTCAGTGAAAACGGACCTGCGGACACATATATTGTGGCTGATTTTGACGGACGTACGCCTGCTGTTATTATAAAATACATGGCTCCGCCGGATGTAGCTGTAAATCCGACAGACTTTGATACGGCAGGAAATACTCCGGCTATGATCGTTGACAGTATCAGTATGGCGATTGACGAGGACGATGAAACTATTTACACAATCGAGGGTTATCAGAATGGTTCAAAGACTTCTGTAACAACAAAGAGAACAAGCGCTCTTGGTGAAATTGTTGGTTATAACGGTACAAGAAATTATAAACTAAGTGATGAAGGCGTTATGTGGACCGGCGACTCAAATGAGAGTCTTACAAAGTATCTGCATAAGGGTGATATAATAATCACGGACGGTACAACTATTCTTCTGTACGCTTGTGCTGAAAATGTTTATAGTAAGTTAAAAGCTGATCCAAACGCGGCAGTTGCCAAAAATATTGCGGCAAGTTCTGATACGCGTAACGGCTTCATGTTTGATGCTGTAGTTGACTCAGAGGTTGATGATACGTCATGGATGTCAATAGGCGGTTCTTTGATCTCAGCTGACACTTCATTGTCAATGGATGTTGTTGAAATTGATCTGAGCAGAGATGTTGACGATGCTATAGATATTATAGAGGCTGAGGCTTCAATAGCTGATGTTATGAATTATGTGGACGGTGAAGGAGACTTTGCGTTTGCGAGAACCGCAAATAAGGGAAGGCTTCAGGAAGTAATTATCTACAGAATTAAGAAATAATAATATATTAATACAAAAATAACGG
>CAJTPP010000004.1:0-3608 GCA_910578235.1 uncultured Clostridia bacterium
GGGGATTGTAGAAAATCTGAATAATACTCCCATATCAGTCGCGGGAATAGTGGAGTCGGCTCATGGACATCTTATACATGCTCTTACAAATGAAAACGGAACATCCGCGCTTGTTGTATGCTACAGTGACATGGAGGCCAGAAAACTGCATAGCGATATGGAACTATACGGTAAAAATACGCTTTATTTTCCGGCGAAGGAGTATATATTTTATAATATAGAGACCTCGGGACATCAGAATGAGCATGCGCGTATTGCAGTTTTACAGAAGCTTATATACGGAGGGCAGCATGTAGTGGTGACAAGTCTTGACGCTCTGCTTCAGTATACTGCTGATAAGGATGAGTTTGAGAAGCTTTGTATAAGCTTTGAGCTTGGCGGACGTTTTGATCTTGACGAGCTGTCAGAAAAGCTGGTGGTTATGGGATATTCGAGGGAGGACAGCGTGGAAGGCGCGGGACAGTTTGCGATACGCGGAGGAATACTTGATATTTTTTCTCCGGGAAATGATAATCCGTACAGAATAGAATTTTTTGATGATGAGACAGATTCAATACGCGAGTTTGACATATATACGCAGAGATCTCTTGATAAGGTGGATTCGGTGTGTATAGCGCCGGTATGTGAGGCGTTGATCACAGATCAAAAGCGTGATGAAATTATTGCTGAGCTTGAAAAACGTATACGCGGAGCAAAGCGAAAAAAGACAGACGAAAGTATGTTTATAGAAACGACACAGGCTGATATAGAAAGTTTTAGTGAGTCTCGATATTTTCCGTCTGTGGATAAGTATATTTCTCTTGTTTACGAAAAGATACCGTCAATTCTGGACTATTTTACAGATAACGAGCTTGTGTTTATAGTGGATCCCAAACGAATACGGGAAAGAGGCAAAACATTTAGCTGGGAAAAAAATGAGCAGATAACCGAGCTTAAAGATAAGAATATACTTGGCGAGCATAAGGACAGCTTTTACTGTGATTATATGGACAAGGTAATAGAAATGTCACGTAAAAGGCTTATTTCTCTGGACGTGCTGTCACATTCAAATGCGGATTTTAAATATAAGCATCTTGAAACCTTTGCCACAAAAACTACAGTTTCATTTCATGGCAAAATTGATTATCTGTACGAGGATCTAAAAAGCTGGCAGAATAAGAATTATACAGTTGTCATACTGTGCGCGACGCGCGGCAGAGGAGAAAATCTTGCAGGTGTTCTTAAGGATAAGGATATAAATGCGCGTTTTGTTTTTGATGATTTAAATGACGGTAATACTGAATTTAAAAAAGGTGAAACAGTCATTGTAAGAGGCGAGCTGAATAAAGGTTTTGAATATCCCGAGCTTAATTTTGTACTTGTTTCGGAGCATGAAATATTTGATACAAAGAAGAGGCGTTCAAGACGTAAGATTGAAAATGCCAACAGAATAAAAAATTATACTGATATAAGCGTTGGGGATTATGTAGTACATCAGACTCATGGAATAGGACAGTATATGGGAACGCAGAAAATGACGGTCAACTCGGTGACAAAGGATTATCTGAAAATTCAGTATCATGGCACGGATTCTCTGTATATTCCGATTGATCAACTGAATGTGCTTTATAAATATGTCGGAAATACCGATAGGAAATTGAGACTTAGCAAGCTTGGCGGAAGTGAGTGGAATAAAACAAAACAGCGTGTAAAGCAGTCTACAGCGGAGCTGGCGAGAAAGCTTGTCGCTCTTTATGCCGAGAGAGAACGTGCAAAGGGATTTGCGTACAGCGAGGATACGCCGTGGCAGAGAGACTTTGAGGATACTTTCCAGTATCAGGAAACGGAGGATCAGCTCCGTTCAATAGAAGAAGTAAAGACAGACATGGAAAAAACAAAGCCTATGGACAGACTCTTGTGCGGAGACGTGGGTTTCGGAAAGACGGAAATAGCGCTTCGGGCAGCGTTTAAGGCGGTAGGTGACTCCAAGCAGGTGGCGTATCTGTGTCCCACTACAATTCTTGCGATGCAGCATTATGAGACTTTTTTAAAGCGTATGGAGGCTTTTCCGATAAAGGTTGAGATGCTTTCACGGTTTCGTACATCGGCAGAGCAGAAAAAGATTTTGAAGCAGCTTAAAACAGGTGAAATAGATATTATAATCGGAACACACAGAATACTTTCAAAGGATTTGGAATTTAAAGATTTAGGACTGCTTATTATAGACGAGGAACAGCGTTTCGGTGTGGCTCATAAGGAGCGCCTAAAAGAGCTGAAGCAGAATATAGACGTGCTTACTATGACGGCCACGCCAATTCCGAGAACTTTGCATATGGCAATGACAGGAGTGCGTGATATGAGCGTTCTTACAGAGCCGCCCGAAAACCGTTATCCCGTACAGACATATGTGCTGGAGGATAATGCGGCGGTTATTGCGGATGCTATACGCAATGAGCTTGCGCGCGGCGGCCAGGTGTTTTATCTGTATAATCAGGTGAAAGGTATTTACCGTAAGGCTGACTGGATAAGAAGTATTTTTCCTGATATAAGTGTGGCTGTAGGACACGGAAAAATGAAAGAGGATGAGCTTGAGGATATTATGTATGATATGGTAAACGGAAGAACAGATGTTCTTGTGTGCACGACGATTATTGAAACAGGACTTGATATACCAAATGCGAACACTATCATTATAGAAAATGCCGACCGCATGGGACTGGCACAGCTTTATCAGTTGCGGGGACGTGTGGGACGCTCAAACAGAGCCGCGTATGCGTATTTGACATATCATCGTGATAAAATATTGTCTGACACAGCGTCAAAAAGACTGCGGGCAGTGAAGGAGTTTACCGAATTCGGATCGGGATTTAAGATTGCTATGAGGGATTTGGAAATACGCGGAGCCGGTAATATTTTGGGTGCTGAACAGCACGGTCATATGGACGCTGTGGGTTATGATATGTACTGTAAGCTGCTAAAGGAAAGTGTGGACGAGGCACAAGGAGTTGAAGTAAAGGAGCAGACAGATGTTTCGATAGATATAAATATTGATGCGTATCTTCCTGAAAGCTATATAAAAAATCATAATCAGCGTATAGATATCTATAAAAAAATTGCGGCGGTAGAGAATGACGACGATAAATTTGAAATTGAGGATGAGCTTATTGACCGGTTTGGCGACATTCCAGAGCCTGTACAGAATATTATAGCTGTAGCGGCTTTAAAGGCTCCCGCGAAGGAGGCGGGGATTTGTGATATATCTCAGCATTCGGATGTTCTGCAAATAACATTTATGCCTGAATATATAGACGCAAATCTTATTATGGGACTTGACGGACAGTTCCCGCGGCGTATAAAACTTATGTCAAGCGAAAAGCCTGCTATTAATTATACGCTTGGAAAAGACGGCAAGAATATATTAGATATTGTAAATAATTTATTAAGTGTAATAAAAGAATTGCAAAACGGAGAAAAATAAGTTATAATAATATAAATACTTAAATAAGGAGAAGGAATATGAAATATACAAAGATTGCGGCAGCGGCACTGACATGCGCGCTGCTTATGAGCGGATGCGGAAAGGTTGACGGCACAAAGACTGTTATGACTGTGGGTAATGAGCAGGTAAC
>CAJTPP010000004.1:3618-7761 GCA_910578235.1 uncultured Clostridia bacterium
TGTACGGTTTTTACTATGCTTCATACAAGGATGCTCTTCCTGAGGAAGAAGCGAAGGAGAGAGCGCTTACCCAGTGTGAGGATAACCAGAAAGTCATCGCGGTGGCTAAAGCAATGGGCATTGAATTTGACGAGGATAAAAAGAAGGAAATAGCGGATTATAAGCAACAGGTTGTAGACAGCTACAGCGGCGGATATGAGGATTTCTTAAAAGAAAATAATCTCAGCGACGCTGATGTAGACACAATTATTTCTGTAAGTTTTTATGCTGAAAAGCTTCAGGAGCAGCTTGGAGATAAGGAATATACAGACGAAGATAAAAAGGCTTATTTCAGAGATCATTACAGACGCGCAAAACACATTCTTATCAGCACGAAAGACATGCAGACAAACAAGGAGCTTTCAAAGGACGAGCAGGAGGAAGCAAAGAAGAAAGCTGAGGATTTGTTTGAAAAGGCAAAAAACGGCGAGAATTTTGACACTCTTATAATGGAAAATTCTCAGGATCCTGGCAGTCTTGCCAATACGGACGGTTATTTCTTTACCGACAATGAGATGGTAAAGGAATTTCAGGACGGTGTTGACTCTCTGCAAAATGGTGAGTTTACTCTTGTGAAATCTGATTTCGGATATCATGTTATACAGCGTCTTGCTCTTGACGAGACACAGGAGCTTTTTGACAAGGGCTTCGAGGAGAAGAAATCGGATATTGAAAACTCAATAGAAAATAACGGCTTTAAAGACCGTGTGTACGAGCTTGTTGACCAGTACGGAATAGTTACTGAAATTGTTGACCAGAAAGCGATTGATACTGTTGCGAAGAACAGTAAATAATATTATATCAGGAGGAAAGTAAAATGGACGGGGTAAAAAAATGGGCCAATGAAAGAAAAATTGCCGATCTTATCAAGGTGCTGGAGGACAGAGAGTTCGGCGCTGTTATGGCTAAGGACAAGGAGGACGCAAAGCGTATAGTTATGGATATGATTCCTGAGGGATCAACAATCGCAGTCGGCGGAAGCGTCACTTTAAATGAAACAGGTATTCTTGATGAAATCAGAAGTGATAAATATAAGTTTATAGACAGATATAATACTCCTAATTTTGAAGCCATGCTTGAAAAGTACAGAGAAGGTTATCATGCGGATGTATTTGTTTCAAGCACAAACGCGGTTACTATGGAGGGACAGCTGGTGAATATTGACTGTACGGGTAACCGTACAAGTCAGATCGTGTTTGGACCTAAAAAGGTTATTATAGTTGCGGGAGCTAATAAGATTGTTAAAAATGTGGAGGAGGGAATAAGACGAGCCAAGTCAATCGCTCCGATGAATGCTCGCAGAATTACCCATAAAACGCCGTGTGCTGCCGATGATAATATTAAATGTACAGATTGTCACTGTCAGGCGAGAGTCTGTAATGTAACGAGTATTGTGGACGGTTGTCATTATTTTCCTCAGCGTATAACGCTTGTGCTTGTTCCCGAGGAATTGGGATATTAATTTACATAAAAAAAGAACGCCTGCGGGCGTTCTTTTTACATTGTTTGTCTGCCTTCAAGAGCTTTTATAAGCGTAATTTTATCAGCATATTCAAGATCGCTGCCAATCGGTATACCGTGAGCGATACGCGTAACCTTAATGTCAAAAGGCGCGAGCAGCTTTGAAATATAAACTGCTGTGGCAGTACCGTTGACGGTTGGATTGGTGGCCATAATAACCTCTTGAATATTAGAGTCGTTAAGGCGGAGCAGCAACTCGTTGATTTTTATATCGTCCGGCGTTATTCCGTCCATGGGCGACAGCGAGCCGTGCAGAACATGATAAAGTCCGTTAAATTCGTTTGTCGCTTCAATAGCGGAAACGTCCTCGGGACTTTCAACAACACATATCAAAGAAGTATCGCGTTTTGCCGACGCGCATATTTTGCACGGCGAAGTGTCAGTCAGGTTCTGGCATACGGGACAGAGCGTTATTTTTTCTTTCGCTTCCAGTATACAGCCGGACATAGACATTGCCTCGTCCTTAGACATGTGTTCTAGTATATGAAACGCAATACGTTCAGCGCTTTTGCGTCCTATACCGGGCAGTTGTTCAAATTTTTCAATTAGGTTCTCAATGATTGTAGCATGCATAGTTTTTAGAATAATCCCGGAATGTTAATTCCTCCTGTAACGGCGCTCATACCCTCAGCCATCATATCGTCAGCCTGCTTTATAGCATCATTTACTGCCACCATGATAAGATCTTCCAGAGTTTCCACATCGTCAGGATCAACAGCGTCAGGACTGATTTTCAGCGTAATAATTTCTTTTTTTCCGTTTGCCGTAACAGTAACAGCACCGCCGCCTGATGTCGCTTCAACTGTCTTTTCCTCAAGCTCGTTTTGTACTTTTTCCATTTCTTCCTGCATTTTCTGAGCCTGTTTTATAACATTATTCATGTTTTTGTTTGTGTTCATGCCCGCGCCTGCAAAGCCTTTGTATTTTCCCATAGTAAATTACCTCTTTCTCTAAGTTTAATTATTTTCATCCTCAGCGGATATTTCACTGTGTTCAAGAAATTCTTCCTGTTCGTTATCCTCATCAAACGAGGATTGTGAAAAACTGTCCTCCGAAGAATCATATTCTACAAATTCACTTTCATCAGCGTCCTCTATTATTTCGCTGAAATTATGCATAAGGGTATCCAGCGGGTCAGCTGAGATATCCTGTTCATTATCTTTTGAGTCTTCGTCCTTACCGGCCGGCAGACTCCAGAAATCAATTACATCATCCTGTATTTCATCCTCATATGCAAGCTTTACCGCATAATCTGTGCCTGATGCTCTTTTAAAGGTTTGCTGAAGCTTTTGTTTCATCATAACCGCAATGTCATGAGCGCCTTTTTCTTCACGTTTAAACAGAAGGATAATGCCGTCCGCGTCAATTGTGATAGGTCTGTTTTTTAGGCATGGAAGAAGATGTCCCGCCGCATTACACATGGTGCGTGAGATGTTGTCCCAGTTTTTGGCTGCTTTAACTATTGGATTGCTGCTTGTAAGCTCATAGCCCGGTATAGGCCTGTAAAGCCGTACAGGTGTTTTGGATTTTTCTGCCTTTGATTTTTCCTCGGTTTTTTGCGCGGGACTTGTAAAAGTTCCGTTTTGTATCTTGTCCTCCAATTGCTTTATTCTGTCAGATAGCGAGGAGGTATCCGTGATAGAACCGTTTGAGACCTTTCTTTCAAGCGTGCTGAGTCTGTCCATTACCGCCGCGGGTGAGTCGTCAAATTCAGGACGGGCAATTTTGATTAAAGCAAGCTCGTACATGACGCGCGGTGATTTTACCCATTTTGTATCCGCCTGCGTGTCTGACAATACTGACACCGCGTGTGAAATTTTTTCAAATGACATACGCTCGGAAAGCGCTTTTAATTTTACCATATCCTCCGCGGTGTAGTCAAGTCCCGAATTGGAATTATCAGATATTTTGCATATAAGCATGTCACGGAAGCTGTTTATCAGCGTGTCTATGAATACGCGCAGATCTTTGCCATCGGACATTATTGTGTCAATGACGGAAATTATAGAATTTACATCACTGTTTTGTATAGCGTCAATAATTGTGAAAATAGCCTCAGCGGTTGATATGCCGAGTGTAGACGTTATGTTTTCAGCCGTAATTGAGCTGCCGCACGCGGAAACAACACGTTCGAGAATACTCAGGCCGTCTCGCATAGAGCCGTCAGCAAGACGGGCGAGCAGTTCATATGCATCCTCGGAAATATCCAGTTTATCGCCGCGCGATATTTCTTTCATTCGCAGAATAATATCAGATGGCTTTATACGTTTAAAGTCAAAGCGCTGACAGCGTGATAAAATTGTCTGCGGCACCTTGTGAGCCTCGGTGGTTGCAAGAATAAATATAACATGTCCGGGAGGCTCTTCAAGCGTTTTTAACAGAGCGTTGAACGCGCCAGAGGAAAGCATGTGCACCTCGTCTATAATGTATACGGTATATTTTGCGTTTGTAGAAACATAGCGTACATCATCGCGTATTTCGCGGATATTGTCAACTCCGTTATTGGAAGCGGCGTCTATTTCCTTTACGTCAAGGATACTTCCGTCAATAATTCCCCTGCACACGTCACATTCGTTGCAGGGA
>CAJTPP010000004.1:7771-8267 GCA_910578235.1 uncultured Clostridia bacterium
CTGCCGTTGATTGGATTTATACAGTTTACAGCGCGCGAAAAAACTTTGGCGCATGTGGTTTTGCCCGTTCCGCGCGTTCCGCAAAAAAGATAGGCATGTCCTATTTTATCATTTAAAATTTGATTTTTTAATGTCTGGGTTATATGCCCCTGACCAATGATATCCTCAAATACCATAGGCCGCCATTTTCTGTATATAGCCTGATGTGCCATAATCACACGAACCTTTCTGACAATGTATACGAAAAAACGCCGCTTGGGCGTCATAATAATCAAGAATGGCTCAGACCGAGTCTGCCGCAACACATTATAAGCACCGCTTATTGCTGCTTGGTTCCCCATCTGACAAGGTTCACGGGATACAATCGCGCGGGCTCGGTCATCATCGCCGGTATTTCAATGTATAAGATATGTTATAAACAAATCTGCCCTATTATTATAATACATATTTTTCAAAACTGCAATACCTAAATTAAAAATTTTTTAGGAATATGTTA
>CAJTPP010000004.1:8287-10933 GCA_910578235.1 uncultured Clostridia bacterium
TTTCTTTCATATAATGTTTGGTGGCTCGAAATTTCTATGCGCGAAAGGTTACGGAGGGGTTGTAATGAATGATGAAATTTTGTACAAAAGAATAAAAGACGACGGACGGGTGTCAGTTATCCTTGATTACTATATTATACCCGAAAATATATCGGCTGATTACTGTGATTTAAAATGCTACGGAATAAAAATTAAAAAAACATCCGTTTATGAGGGCAGAGGGAAAACAGTTGATATTAAGCAGATAAACAACGTGTTTTACAGGCTGAGCGACACGGAAGAATTTATGGCGTATATTGCGGAAAAAAGGACGGAACCGTGTACTTTGCGAGAAGCGGTTGAAAAATATATTGTGGAAAGTATTGACAGAGCGAAAAAAAGCGCATAAAATAATAACCGATAAATTATTACAGAGGAACGGTTAAATATGTATACGGTTAAAGAGACGATAGTTGTTGAGGGCGTGTATGATAAGATAAAGCTCTCAAGGTTTATAGACGCTGTTATTATAGTAACAAACGGTTTTCGGATATTTTCAGACGAAAAAATACTTGCCAGTATAAAAAACATGGCTGAAAAAACAGGCATAGTGATATTTACCGATTCTGACAGCGCGGGGTTCAGGATAAGAAGCTACATAAAGCAGGCATTGCCGAAAGAGGTGGTAAAGCATGCGTATATACCCGATGTGAAGGGAAAGGAAAAACGAAAAAAAGAACCCGGCAAGGAAAGACTTATAGGCGTTGAAGGAATTAAGGACGATATAATCCTTGACGCTCTTATAAAGGCCGGATGCAGTATTGACGGGACAGTAAAGACGGTAAAAAGTAGCAGGACGATAACAAAGGCTGATTTATATAAGTTTGGATTTGCGGGCTTGGAGGGCAGCGCGGAGAAAAGAAACGCGCTTGCCCGAACGCTTGGCATACCAATGAAAATATCCTCGAATATGCTTCTTGATGTGCTGAACAGACTGCTTAATTATGACGAGTTTTGTGAAATTGTACAAAGTATAGACGATACGAGAGGATAATTTTGATAAAAAATGTATTGACAAAATTGTGCAAATCGTGTAAACTATGATGTGTAAATTAAAAATGCTTTACAGGGGACAAGAAATGGCTAAGGATTTGAATATTATTATTCTGCTTGATGTTTACGGACAGCTTCTCACTGAAAAGCAGCGCTTTGCGATTGATCTGTACTATAACGAGGATTTATCGCTTGCGGAAATTGCGGAGGAAATTGATATAAGCCGTCAAGGTGTGCGTGAGTCTATAAAGCAGGGGGAAAGACATCTTGCGGAGTACGAGGAAACGCTCGGACTGGTGAAAAGATTTAGAAATATAAGCATGCGGCTGAAAAAGATTGAGGAGCTTATTGAGCCTCTGGATCATGAAGTTAAAGAAAGTATAAAGGAAATACTTGACGGGATATCCGATGAAATATAATTGTATTATGTGCGGAAGGAGACTGACATATGGCATTTGAGAGTCTGGGAGATAAGCTTCAGGGTGTGTTCAAAAAGCTTCGCGGCAAGGGAAAGCTGAATGAAAAAGACATCAAGGACGCAATGCGCGAGATTAAACTGGCTCTGCTTGAGGCAGATGTTAATTTCAAGGTTGTCAAGGAATTTGTCAATACTGTTTCCGAAAAAGCTGTCGGAGCGGAAATAATGGAGTCGCTTACTCCGGCGCAGCAGCTTGTAAAAATAGTAAATGAAGAACTTACTCAGATGATTGGCGGCGAAACGTCAAGACTGGAGTTCGCGCAGAAACCGCCTACGGTTATTATGATGTGCGGATTACAGGGCGCAGGTAAGACAACAGCGACGGGAAAGCTTGCTCTAAATCTGACAAAACAGATGAACAAGCGGCCGTTAATGGTAGCGTGTGACGTGTACAGACCGGCCGCTGTCAAGCAGCTTGAGGTGCTCGGAAAGCAGGTGCAGATACCTGTTTTCTCTATGGGTACAGACGCGGATCCGGTGATTATTGTAAAGGAAGCGGTAGCTCACGCAATAAAGCATGGGAATGATCCTGTTATACTTGATACGGCAGGACGCCTTCATATAGATGAACAGCTTATGGACGAGCTTGCAAATATCAAAAAAGAGGTAGCTCCTTCGGAAATTCTTCTTGTAGTTGACGCGATGACAGGTCAGGATGCTGTAAATGTAGCAAAATCTTTTAATGATCAGCTTGACATAACAGGTGTTATACTGTCAAAGCTGGACGGTGACACAAGAGGCGGAGCGGCTCTGTCGGTAAAACAGGTTACAGGCAAACCTATTAAATACGCGTCAGTCGGTGAAAAGCTTAGTGATTTGGAGCAGTTTCATCCGGACAGAATGGCGTCGCGTATTCTCGGAATGGGAGATGTGCTGACACTTATTGACAAGGCTCAGGAGGCTATTGACGAAAAGAAGGCCGAGGAACTTGAGGCAAAAATACGCAAGCAGCAGTTTGATCTTGATGATTTTCTTGAGCAATTCCGTCAGATTAAAAAGATGGGTTCATTTTCTCAGATACTCGGAATGTTGCCCGGCATTGACAAGAAGATGCTTGAAAGTGTTGACACCGAAGAAAATGCGAAACGAATGGTGCATATAGAAGCCATTATTCAGTCAATGACTGAGGAGGAGCG
>CAJTPP010000004.1:10944-30496 GCA_910578235.1 uncultured Clostridia bacterium
AATAATAGGCGCAAGCCGTAAAGTTCGTATTGCTAAGGGCAGCGGTACAAGAGTGCAGGATGTAAACCAGCTTTTAAAACAGTTTGCCGATATGCAGAAAATGATGAAGCAGTTTACAGGCGGCAAACAGGCAAAAATGCTTAAGCGTCTGAGAAAATACAGATAGCTTTAAATCAGGTAATAAGGTATTTATACTTTATAATACAATTGATAATTTACGGGAGGTGAAAAACAATGGCAGTAAAAATCAGATTAAGAAGAATGGGTGCGAAGAAGGCTCCTTTTTATAGAGTGGTAGTTGCAGATTCAAGATACCCAAGAAATGGTAGATTTATCGAGGAAGTAGGCACATACAATCCGTTAACGGATCCCGCGACAGTTAATATTGACGCGGAGGCTGTAAAAAAGTGGATTTCTAATGGTGCTCAACCGACAGATACTGTTAAGGCTCTTTTAAAGAAGTCTAACATTATCTAATAACGGAGGTTAGGCTGATGAAAGAAGTATTGGAGATAATAGCCAGATCGCTTGTTGAGTATCCGGATCAGGTTGACGTTAAGTCAATCGAAAATGAGGACGGTACTGTTACTCTTGAACTGAGAGTTGCGGAAAGCGATATGGGCAAAGTTATCGGCAAACAGGGAAGAATTGCAAAAGCGCTCAGAACTGTTGTCAAGGCAGCTGCAAGCCGTGAAAATAAAAAGGTTGCAGTGGAAATCTTACAATAAGACATAGAGGGTTTACACATGTAGACCCTTTTTGTGTTTTAATTTCCAAAAGAAAGGATATAATTATGGACTTGCTTGAGGTTGGTAAAATAGTGAATACGCACGGACTTAGAGGTGAGGTCAAGGTGGTTTCATGGACTGATTACCCCGAGGTTTTTGAAGATATAAAATATGTATATATAAAAAATAAGAATGATTATGAGCGTCTTGATATTGCGGGGATTAAATATCAGAAAGGTAATCTTATAGTGCGTTTTCCGCAGATAAAAGATATAAACGAAGCGGAGAAATATAAAAATCATGTGATTTATGCCGAGCGTGATATGCTGGGCGAGTTGCCTGATGGCGCGCATTATATAGCGGATCTTATCGGACTTGACGTGATTGAGGAAAATGGAGAAAAAATAGGTGTTATTGCCGATGTTTTTAATACAGGCAGTAATGATATTTATGATATAAAACGTGAGGGAAGGAAAAATCTGCTGCTGCCGGTTATTGATGAAGTAGTTCTTGACATCAATATCGAGGAAAAGAAAATTATAGTGCATATGATGGAAGGACTGGAGGATTTATAATGAGGTTTGATGTTCTTACATTGTTTCCTCAGATGTTTGACGCCGTGCTCGGAGACAGCATAATTGGACGCGCGCGTGAAAACAAGCTGCTTGAAATGAATTTCATTGATATACGTGATTTCACACTGAATAAGCACAGAAAAGTGGACGATTATCCTTACAGCGGCGGCGGTGGTATGCTTATGAATCCGCAGCCTGTGTATGACGCCTATATGTTCGTGGCAAAGGGACTTGACTATAAACCGCTTACTATATATATGTCTCCGCAGGGCAAGGTGTTTAATCAGACTATTGCGGCAGACCTCTCAAAGGAAAAACATATCGTTCTTTTGTGTGGACATTATGAGGGAATAGACCAAAGGGTTATAGATGAAATTGTGGATATGGAACTGTCAGTAGGTGATTTTGTTCTGACAGGCGGTGAAATTCCCGCTATGACTGTGATAGATACTGTGTCCCGCCTTATTCCCGGAGTGTTATCGGCTGAAACATCTTACGAAAATGAGTCGCATTTTAATGGATTATTGGAATATCCTCAGTATACCCGCCCCGCCGAATGGCATGGCGTGTCAATTCCGGATGTGCTTATATCGGGACATCATGCAAATATAGAAAAGTGGAAACGCGAACAGTCGCTTATAAACACATTAAAGAAACGCCCTGATATGCTTGAAAAAGCGGAATTGACAAAAGAGGACAAGGAGTTTTTAAATAAATGTATTAATGGAGAAAGGTAATGCGCGAGGTACTTGCTAAAGGAATATTGTCTTCAAGGAACGGAATGAACATTTACAGAGGCTGCACTCATGGATGTATTTACTGCGACGCAAGAAGTGAATGCTATGGAATGGATCATAAGTTTGAGGATATAGAAGTAAAGGTAAACGCGCCTGAATTGCTTGAACAGGCGTTAAGGAGAAAACGATATAAATGTATGATAGGTACCGGATCGATGTCAGATCCTTATATGCATATAGAGGAAAAACTGGGCAATATGCGAATTTGTCTTGAAATTATTGAGAAATACGGTTTTGGGTGTGCGATTTTAACAAAATCCTCAAGAATACTGCGGGACATTGATATTTTAAAGAAGATAAATCAAAAGACAAAATGTGTGGTTCAGATGACGTTGACAACTTATAACGAGGAATTATGCAAAATTCTTGAACCGAACGTATCGTCAACTCGGGAACGCGCGGAAACGCTGAACATACTGCGTGACAATGGAATTCCTGCTGTTGTATGGCTTTCTCCTATACTGCCGTTTATAAATGACAGTGAGGAAAATTTAAGGGGTATACTTGAATATTGTGTTGAAGCCGGAGTTAAAGGGATTATAAATTTCGGCATGGGACTTACGTTAAGATCCGGGAACAGAGAATATTTTTATTCAAAACTGGACAAGCATTTTCCTGGGCTGAAAGATAAATACATAAGAACTTATGGAAGAAGTTATCAAATATTTTCGCCGAATAATGACGTGCTGATGAAAACTTTTTACAGTGTATGCGCTAAAAATGGTATTATAAGTGATGCAGGCGAATGTTTTAAATATCTTAATGCTTTTGAAAACAAATACGCGGCGGAACAGATAAGCTTGTAGGAGCAAAAAGCATAAAAAGGATAGAGCAGCATTCCCTATGAGGTTCAACTTTTGTTGAACGCTTTATGCAGACGATTTAAAAATTCTTCTGCGGTTTGTGAAAACACCTGATATTTTTTCCATATAATGTTTACTTCTATTTTGAGAGGTGGATTGAATGGTCTGAAGCATACTATATCATTATCGGTTGTTTTGACTAATTTATCCAGTGACAGCGCGTATCCGAAACCTTCTTCTACCATTATGGCTGCGTTAAATATCAGGTTATATGTGGAAACTATATTAAGTTTATTCATATCTTTTCTAAACCAGTTTGTAAGAGAGTTTTTTGCCAAAGCTGTCCTCCATATCCATCAGCTGACGCGACAATGTGGGCTGCGATATATGCAGGATTGAAGCTGCGCCCGATATAGAGCCTGCTCTTGAAACAGCAAGAAAATATCTGAGAACACGAATTTCCATAACCAATCTCCTTTAATTTATATATGCTAATTATATCTGTTTTTAATATGCATGTCAAGCATGTTTAGATATCAAATATAAGTATTAGACAATCGTATGATATCGTTATATAATATGTATGTAAATAAAAACAAGGAAGCGCAGTAATGATATGCAACGAAGATGTTATTCAGAATTTAAGAAACGCTTGTTTTAATGAGGATTTTATAGAAAAGTAATGAATGAAGCTGAATTATATACACAGTACAGTTACAGGTGGTTTACGCGGCACAGTCGCAATGAATGAAACACAGATAAAAGAGCAGATTGATAATATTGTATAGAATGATACATTAATTTAATGTGTCATTTTTTGTATATAAAAATGATTATCGTATCAGCAAACAGTTTATATATGTAAAGATTATATAAAATATGTATAAATCAAAGTTGAAAGCAGCATAACGAAATTGTAAAATATAAATATAAAGAGGAAAAGAAAGGCAGGGAAAATAATGTTAAAAGAATTTTTTAAAAGCTGTGCAACAGCATTGACGGCAGTATCAGTTATGATTAGTCCGTTTACCGTATTGGCAGCTGAAACAGATGTGTCAGGAGAACCCAAGACAAGGTTGGTAACCTATCAGATGCCGGAAACAGGAGTAGAGAGGAGCGGAACGTATACGGTAAAGGCACGTCCTGCCGGCACAGGAGATGACGCATGGCAGAAACTTGATGTGTATAAGGTTCAGGTGATGAGTAATGGCACACGACAGGCGGCCATGGTGTATTTTGACTGTGACGGGCCAGTTGATGTTCAGGTGACTTGTATTGGCGGTCAGGATGGTTTGGACAATATAGAAAATGGTCTTAATGATGAAACTAAGGTGTATCCTGAAAGTTATGGCATAAGTCTTGATTATACAAAGGGAGACAATGTGATAACGCTTACAGCAAGACCAAATCAGACTATAGTATTAGATCCTAACGGAGACACAAGACGTAATCTTCAGATTTGGGCAAATGAAATCATGACAATTCCTACAGAGGATGAGGTAAAAGCGCAGGGGAAATCGGTTACAGTATATGACGCGTCAGCAGAGGAAAATAATACTATTAAATCATGTGATACAGATGTGGTATATGTAAAACCCGGTTACTATAATGATAGTTTTAATGTAAAAAGTAATCAGACATGGTATCTTGAGGGCGGAGCGGTGATACACGGCACAATAGATATGGATTTTACAACAAACGCCAAGCTTATCGGACGGGGATTGATTTACAGACCTGATTACGCCTCAATGACCGTCAATGATACTGTAAATACTTATATTGACGGTATCATGGGATTGAATCACGGTTGGAAAGATAATGGAGGATATTTCATTAATATTGCAAACAGCAAAAATGTAGTCGTTAAAAATCTTAGGTCAATTGCGAGGCACAAGTGGGGAGACAGTATGGATATCTTCTGCTCGGAGGATATAACGGTTGAGGGTTGTTTCTTCCGCGGAAATGACGACTGTATTGCCATTTATGGCCCGAGATGGACAGGAAATTATTGGGGCGATACAGGTAATGTCAGAAATATAAAAGTAAAAAAATGTGTTCTGATGCCGGATCTGGCAAGACCTATTCACTTCGGCACCCATGGTGACAGCTCGTCTCCGAACGGCGGCCGCGTAATAGATAACTGCCGTTTTGAGGATATTGACATACTTACATATAATAAATATGCCTTTAAAAACAATAGTGACGGGACAATAAACAGAATGCCGCAGCCTATCCGTATGGATGTGAGTGAAGGCAATTCAGTTACAAATATCTATTTTAATAATATTCGCATAAGAGATTTTATGGCTAATGAGCTTGTAGAGCTTTTCATAACAACTCAGGACAGATATGGTACTTATACATATCCGGGAAAGGCAATAAACAATATTTATTTTAAGGATATTGATTATAAAAATGAGGACGATACTTTTACAAGCAGAATTGAGGGATATAAAACAAGTGACGGAAAAGACGGAATTACTCAAAATATCACGTTTGAAAACGTCAAAATAAACGGAAGTATTGCAAAAAGCGCAGAGGATATCCATGCTAAAGTCGGCAGCAATGCGAAAAACATAAGATTTGCGAATTCGGGAGAAACAAGGTATATATATAATCCGTCAATAGTTCCTGAGGATATATGGCCGGAATATTATGACTATGCAAGGATAGACGGCGCGTCAGCCAATGCGGAGATTTCAGAAAACGGTTCAAGTCCGCTGGCTGCGCTTGATAATGATGACAGTACGGTATGGTATTCGCCGGTCAGTGAGCAGGATCCGATATATAACGATAATGATAAAACACTTACGGGAAACGGTATCACCGTTGATCTTGGCGAGCAGCGTCATATAAAAAATGTCCGTATTACATGGGCAAACCCGTCATTGACACATGATTACCGTATATATGTTTCCAAAGACGCTGCGGATTGGAGCGCGGGACATTCAGACGAGCATGCGGAGGGCGCGGTTAATCCGAGAACAAGAGCCGAACGCAATAAGCTTGTGAAATCAAATTGGCTTGCAAATCAGCATGACCCGGTTATGAGTCAGGATAATGTCATAGGAAGATATGTAAAGATTATTCCGCAGAGAGGTTCTCAGCTTGACATATCGAAGCTTGAAATTTTAGGAGAGGAAAAGCCACAGTAATAACTGCGTTGAAAAGGAGAAATGGAAATGAAAAATATATTGATAAAAAAGCTGCTGTCTGTTATTACAGCTTCAGCAATTACAGCAAGTGCCGCTGTGGTTTCCGTACCGGTTTTTGCGTTTGACGCTCCCGAGCCTGATTCGGGAGCGGTTGGAGAAATATTAAACGGGGGTGAATGGTCGATTTATGCGTCAGGAATAGGCGCCACAAGAAACAGCACTGCGATAACTGACGCGGCAGACAAGGGTATAGTTGAAGTAAACGGCGGTTCAGGTATGGGAGCACAGTTTCAGTTTGAATTGTCAACAATGATGGATAATATAGCGGCAGACGGCAGTAAGGTTGTAAAGAGCGCGAAACTGCGTTTTACGCCTATGGTTACAAGATCAGGGATGAAACACAGCTTATTTCTTATCAATAATGATTTTATAACAACTGAAGGAAAAAGCCCTGTGACTGAGTTTGAAGTCCCCAGAGGAAGACAGAATGACTTTTTCAAGGAAGGTAATATTATCGCTCTCACATCAGAGGGAATGACAGAATATCCTGATGCTCTTAAAATATGGCAGACAGCGATTGATATAACAGGCGAGACTATTACTGCGGGAGATAAAATTTCATTGGCTGTAGAATACAGCAACGGTACTAAAGAAAAAATTGAATATGCTACTCCTAATATAGCTGCTAATGGCCGGTTAAATGGAGGAGCTGTACCGTTTCTGTACAACGGCGGCGCAACAGACTACAGTAAATGGGTATATCCTCAGATAGTGTTTGAATATTCAGACAGTCAGACGTATAAGGACGCGTATGCAGACTTTATAAACGCATATAGCGAATTGAGTACAGGGACTGTTACCGAGGATAACAGTGTGACATTAAGTAATACGCAAAACGGAAGTGAAATTACTCTTGAAATGTATAGCGACGCGGTAAGTCCGATAAAGGTTGACGGAAACAGCCTGGTATTTGATGACAGATATGTCGGGGATGATACTTCCGCGTATGTACAATTGAATGTAAGCAAGACAGACAGTGACGAAACTGCAAGATATTCACGCATAGTGGCGGTAAACGCAGATTATACAAAGTCAAATACGATTTCGTTTGACGCGGTCAAGCAGCCTAAAGGCGAGGTATCTGTAGTTTCAGCGGGTAAAACTTATACGGACGGGACAGCATATGCGAAGACGGGCGGCGAGTTTTATGTTGACGGAGGCGCGAATATAGGTTATAAAGCTGATATTACTGTTAGAAATACGGGCACGGATGAGATAATTCCTCAAAATATACACGGTGCATATACTATGCCGGACGGTAATGTCAGCGTATCTGTTGAATATTCAAAAAACACATACGGAACAACGCGTATTGCGGCAGTAAACAGTGCCTCTGTAAAAAGTGACGGTAATGTGCAGGGAAACAGCGCGTCCGCTCCGAATATTGTAATAGGAGCGGGACGAATTACCTTTGTTAAGTTTGATTTGTCAGGATATAATCAGGATATAATATCAAATTCTGAAATATCTTTTAATGCATGGAATACCGGTAACACAAAAGCGGTATTTTATGTGCCGAATAATGAATGGGATGAGAATAGTATGTCAAAGAATTTTTCTCTTGACAATACAGCGGATACAAGCTTGTCCGGCTTTAAATACGCGGAGGGCACAATATCGCTTCTTAACGGAGCGGATATAGGATCGCTGATTATTCCTGATGGTAATGACGCGTCAAGCGCGGAGAACGGAATATTAAAGGATTATTATATCGGTTCGACAGGCTCGGACAAAACGGCCAGTTTTGATATTACAGACGCAATAAAGACTGCGCTTGATAAAAGCGCTGATAATATAATAACTCTGATGATTTATAGTTCAGGAGGCGGAAATGACGCAAATTCGGTTTTGTTTGCGGATAGAATTGGGGCAAGACCTTCTCTTTTAATAACAGAGTCGGCAGAAAAGCTGCCTGACGATGAGTTAGTAACAGAAATTACAACGATAGAAGATCTTGAAAACTTTGCAAAAATTGTGAATGGCGGAAACAATTATAACGGAAAAACCGTAAAACTGGCGAATGATATTGATTTGTCTGAAAAATACAGTCAGACAGGAGACTCATGGGCGGCAATCGGTATACAGGATATAGGAGGTATAAAACCGTTTGCAGGTACATTTGACGGAGGAAATCATAGTATAACAGGCCTTTATATAAATAAAAACGACATAACTCAGGGATTGTTTGGCATTGTTACAGGAACAATTCAAAATCTTACAGTGACGGGAGAAATAAACGGAAGTTCAGTTGTAGGAGGTATTGCGGCTCAGTGTTCCGGTACAATAACAAATTGTCACAGCCGTGTAAATATAACCGCTCAAAGAGAAGCGGGTGGAATAGCCGGAACGCTCAGCAACGGCGGAATAATTTCAAATAGCGATAATTCGGGGAATATAAAAATCAAAAACAAAGAAACTTATGCGGGAGGTATAGCGGGTCATAATATTGAGGGTGTTGTTGAGGAATGTAACAACAGCGGAGTAATAGAAAACGGATCAGACGGATTTAGAAACAGACTCGGTGGCATTGTTGGTTTTCTTGATAACGGTGAAATACGGTATAGTAATAATATGGGGGATGTTATAAGCAATGCGGAAACAGCTTCTTATACCGCAGATGTAACACAAAATTATGTGGGAGGTATTGTCGGATACAGTTCATATGGTATTATTACAAACAGCGGCAACAGCGGAAATGTGCGCAATGCGGAAGCGTATGCGGGAGGTATCGCGGGTTCACTGCAAATTGGAAATATTATGAACAATTGCGATAACAGCGGAAACATATCTGCGAAAGATTATGCCGGAGGTATAGCCGGATGTGTTTACAGTGATATTTCAGACTGTCGAAATGATGGTTTTGTCAGCGGCGCGGGCAAATGTGCGGGGGGTGTCGCAGGATATCTGTCAGTAGGAGACATTCATGATTGTTCTTATGACGAAGTAAAGAATGAAAATTTGAAAATTGTTGGTGTAAATTCAGCGGGAACTGTAACATTTTCTTCTGATATTAGCAAAGACCGGGTGGAATACAGCAACGGAAATGCCGTGGTATCGGTTATAAAACCAGGAACATACAGGCTGATTTTTGCCGCGTATGACGGATTGGGAATATTAATAAGTACTGAAGCTCAAAAAGTAACATTTTCAGCTCCGGATGAAAAAACATTTTCTCCTACAAGCTTTAAATCAGAAGGGGCAGATATTGTCAAAGTGATGCTATGGAGAGACTTCGATAGTATGGAGCCAATATGTGAGGCTGATAAAAAAGAAATTTAAGATTAATATAAGTGATATATATTTTTTAGGAGTATTAACATACGGCAATAAGATAAACTAAAAGTGTGTTATATTATTAAAATAAGCTCAGACAGGGAAAGCGTATTGCGCGCTGTCTGAGCTTATTGTTTTAGTGCTTTTGGCAAGAAAATAAATTAATGTAATTTAAGAAGAAAATAACGGATAAAAAAATTAGTTTTCAAAGTTGATTTTACAAACAATAATTTGTAAAATAAAATTATAATATTTAGTTTTGAATAGTGTGTTTTGTTTTTCTATAAGAATGCAAGGAGTAAAAATATGAGGAAATTATACTGTATAATTTTATGTTTAACAATAGTAATGTCCAATATTGTTTTGGTTCATGCTGAAGGCCGCAATAAACATGGAATATCGGCGTCTGTCGCAACTTTTGTACGCAATGGTTCTGAATATGAGAATAAAACAGGTGAACAACTTGATAAAACCACGTTAATTGCCGGCCGAGGGCGTGAAGCGTTTCTGCAATTTGATTTGTCAAAAGTAGATATAAATAGAATTCAAAGCGCAATGCTGTATTTAACAACAGAACATGGGGGAAGTAATACTGTTAATATAAAATATTTGCCAAATAACAACTGGAATAAAGATATAACATATAAAACAAAACCAAATACAGACGGAGAAATTCTGATTACATCCTTTAAAACTGGTATAGCCAACCGGGGAAACGGTACATATTCAAGAAGCGAGACGGATGTTACCGAATTTTTGAGATATACGGATGGAAAAATTTCATTTCATATTTCAGGTGGAGAATATGCCTCAGAATTTGCTTCTAATGTATCACAATATACAGACAGAGCGCCTATGCTGTTTATATCCTACGGGGATGCGGAGGACGATGACAATATACAGGCGGTTAATCAGGCGAAGGAGTATTTGACGGGCGGAATAACAATTACAGGAGCAATAAGCGATTACAAGGCATCAAACGGAATAACAGCCTCCATCACATGGGATAAGGTTTATGATAACACTATACTTGATGAAAAAGGTACATATTTAAATGACACATATTTAAAACCGAATGGAATGGTTGAGCGCCCAAAGTGGTATGAGGGAATAAAGCGGTTAAAAGGAAATGCTATCATAAGCGCGGGTAACATTACTGAAACGGCGGAAAATATAAATATATGTATAACTCAGCCGTCTGTGCCGGGTTTTGATGTTAATACTTTGTCAAATTATATTGATATAGGTAATGTCGAGAGTGAGAATGCGGGCAGAGCCTTTGAATGTGTGCGTGATAACGGAATAGAGACGAATATAGTGGGCGGAATGACACATACATATAGAACGCTTAATAAAAACGGAGCTATGGCTTTGACAATGAAATGTGATCCTGACAAAATAAATTATCTGACGGTAAAGCTATGGGGCAATGATACCGGAGATACAATGCTGTGGGTATGTGATCCGGTTACGGGCAATATGAACATATCAAACAGCGGACAGCCGACAAGAAGCGGCATTGTCGACAGGCGAGACTGGATTGAACTCAATTTTTTAAATGCTTCGCCACAGTATAACGGAGGTTTTATATATTCAACGTATGTTATACCTACTGTGTATACAAAAGGGAAAGAATATGTGTCGCTTAGACTGTATTCAACAGGAGGGAATTCAAATTACGGCAGTGTGGCAATAAAAGATCAGATTATGCCGAGCCGCGGAATATATGCGGCATATATGACTCAAAGTCCGAATTTTAATCCATCCGTGTTTGAAGCGGTGACAGGAAGACTTACAGAAACAGCACCGGCAATGTCAAAAACTTATGATGAGCAAAAACAGCTTGCATGGGATTATACGCGTAAAGCCGTGGAACATTTTAAGTCATGGCAGATATACGGACAGAATAACTATCCCTCGTATATGGAGGGGATGGTTACGAGAAGAACAGATTGGCGGGATAAACCTCTGACGGACGATGACTGGAAAAATAAATATTACCAGTCATCCTACGGAATGTTGAGACAAAATATGACTCCTTTGAATATGTATGAAATTTTTGCCTGTGCATATAAGAATGCGGAAAAGTTTGATTACAGTGTGGAAGAAAAAGCGGAACTGCTTGACAGAGTAATTAAAGGGATAGATTTTCTTGTAAGAGCACAGGGATCAAACGGCGGTTTTTTTAGCTCTGACGGCTGGATTGGAGGCCCGCAAAGGCGGGAAGCGTCAGGCAATCATTTGACGGGATTTGGACTGCGAAGTGTGGCCCAGGCCATGATAATAATATGTAATGATGTGGACTTTGATGTGGAAATAGACAGCGACGCGGATGGTCGGACAGATATGGTTCGGTCGCGGGCGTGGGAACAAATGGCGGCAGCGGCAAGAGATTATCTTGTTTCGCTTGACGGTGCGGGGCATGCTCCAAATCAGGATATGGCGGATATTATAGCCGCGCTGAGATTTGAAAAGGCATTGCAGTTGATGAATAGCGGATTATCATGGAAAGCTCAGAATAAAGATGATGAAATTGAAAAACAGTTGGACATGGCATTAGGCTTTAGTCCCAATATTGCATGTTCAAGTTATTGGGTATCACCTAAGGGACTTATACTTGAAAATTTTGGTTCAATACAAGGCGGGTATTCGGGTGATTACGGTATAGAAGCGATTGAAGAAATGTCGCAGCTTGTTGAATTTGCAGAGAGCTATTATGGTAAAGCTTCAGTGAAAGCAAAAAAGTATACTGATTTAATAAACAAAGCATATGAATGCGCGGATAAGTTTATGTTTACGGCAAATGCGTCCGACAGTACTAATCCAACATTATACGCGGAGGGGATTATAAGTAACAGAAACGCGTATTATCCCGGAACGGAGAGGTATGTGCTTGATTATTATACATCCCTTCAGAAAAAAAATAAAACGGCGTTAAAAACTTTTGATTATTTCTTTAAGCATAATAATCTTGAAAATGACAGCGGTAACTATTCACCGGGTAATGCGCATTTTGAGGATAACGCTTTATCTGTAATGAAGCTTTATTTGAATTTTGATGCTATTGTATCTGCTATTAATGAAGAAGATATAGGGAATTATAATTATTTAATGGAAAATGATAGTATGGATGAATATGCATGGGCGGATGAAATGGGGAGAAATGTTGTTATAAAAAATGGCGCGGATAAGATATATGTTGCTTTAAACTGGAGAAATCCCATACATAGCGGGACGTATTATAATACTTCAGAAAAACAAAATCAGCAAAGCGGTATGATGAATAATTTGGCTCGGGTGCATCATACAACCGATATATATGACAAGTATGGCTATGCGGCTGTGGAAACAGATGGATGGAGTGTGAAGACGGCAGAACAAAGCAACTGGCAGTTATTTGCAAATCATTATGCGGAAGCTTTTATGTATATGAATTACGGTGATTATAAGATTATTATGAATAGTAATAATCTTATGGGTAATGAAACAGATATTTCTTATCCTATCCCATGGGAAAAGCTTGATCTTGACAGTGTGTATAGGGACTTGGTGAGCGGAAAATATTATTATTTCGGCAATAAAACAGATGGCGCTTATGATGGTAAAACAGTACAAATTTCTCCGGCATCAACTATGGTGCTGTATAAAACAGACACTACAGATATACCAGGCGTTACCCCGGAGCCAGATGCAACACCGATACCAACTGTTACAACGGAACCTACTCTTACCTGTATGCCGATTGTTACACAGCCGCCTGTTCAAACAGAAACACCGATATCAACACCGGAAGTGACCGGAGAGCCGCATAAAAATGATGTTGATATTAATTATGATGATATTAATGTTACGGTGAGATTAAACCGTGATACAATAAATGAAAAAGTTTTTGTTTATGCGGCGGAATATTCGGACAAAGGAATACTTATAAAAGTTCAAATGAAATATAAGCAGATTTCAGGGAAGGATGAAATTGAGTTTGAATGTAAAAGGGAGACACAGGGTAATAAAATAAAGGTATTTGTATGGAATAGCGAGCAGAAGCCGCTGTGTAAAAGCGGAGAATGGTAATAATCAAATACGGCAGTAAAAATTCTAACTTTAAAATGTTTGCTGTATTATGTTATGATTATTGTAATAAAAACAATGCCGTTTTCGGTACAAAGAAGAATAAGGAGAGGATATAGAATGAAAAAAATGTTGAAAAAAACAGCTTCATTTATTGCTGCGGCAGCATTGGCGTTAAGCTCGTTTTCAATGCTGACAGTTAATGCCGAGGAGGAAACACCGCCTTCACCGGTGATGCAGTCTGCAAGTGTGGCGGCACAGCTTAGAGCAAAAGATGAGACATGGACCGCAATTAATACTAACAGCAGTAAATTTATGACCGAAGGCGATATAGAAAATACAGCAACCGCTTATTTTGGATCATTCTATCATTTTGACAGAATAGCATTGCCCGAAAATGCGGTGGTGACGAAAGTAACTATTACTGTGCGCCAAGGTTCACAGACATTTAGCGGAAAGCCTTTTGCTGTACTTTATACGGATAATCCTACAGATACAACAAATATTAATGACGTGTTTAATGCGGCAGCTGCGGCAAAAAGAAAAAGTATGGATGAAGCTACAGCGGCAGAAGTAATGGCGGGAGAAACCAAAACAACGGTATTAGACAACGGAAGAACAGAATCGATAGAGCTTACAGGTGAAAATGCGGATAAATATTTTAATGCGCAAACATCAAATTCATATTTTATGTATAATAAGGATATGACTGATACAGGTAAAAGACCTTTATTGCCTAATGCGCAGCTTGAGGTGGAATATGCAGTTTTTGATCCGTCGGCTCCGGCTGTAAAGACGGCAAGTGTAGCGGCGCAGCTTAGAGGAAGTGATGCTGACTGGACATCAAAAAATTCAAATAGCACTAAATTTGTTACATCTGGGGATATGGAAAACACAGCAACCGCTTATTTTGGGTCATTCTATCATTTTGACAGAATAATATTGCCGTCAGATGCAATAGTAACAAAGGTAACAATTACGGTTAATCAAGGATCTTTAACTTTCAGCGGTAAACCATTTGTTGTGGTACATACTGAAAACCCTGCAGATTTAGCTAACATAGATAATGTTTTTAATACGGTAAAGACAGCAAGAGCCACAGCTCTGAATGCAGAAACGGCGGCAGAGGTTGTGGCGGGAGAAACCAAGACAACAGTATTAGATAACGGAAGAACAGAATCAATAGAGCTTACAGGTGAAAATATAGAAAAATATTTTAACTCAAAAGCGGCAAATTCATATTTTATGTATAATAAAGATACCGCGGATACGAATAAAAGACCTCTTAAGCCAGATGCGCGGATTGAAATTGAATACAGACTCCCGATATATATGTGTTCTGTCACATCAAAGGGTGAGACCGTGCCGTATGCGAAATATGAGTCGCTGGGCGAGGCTGTAACAGCCGCAAAGGCGGAGGACACAATAACTCTTCTTGATAATGTATCACTCGAAAATGCTTTAGATATTGACAAGAAGCTCACAATAGACGGAGGAAATCATACAATTACAACGGCTAACAGAGTGGAATATAAAGGCGGCGGAACATTTACACTGAAAAACCTTACAATCACGGGAGGCGGTAATCTGAATATTCCGCAGCAGCATAAAATAGACGGTGACAATCTGGTAATAGATAAGATAGAAAGCATTGGCGGCGCGGGAGAAACGAGTAAGGGTACTATCAAAAATTCTGTGATTACGTATATGACATTATATGGAAATATTAGCCTTGTTAATACACAGGTTGGCGAGGTTGTTGTTAAAGCTATAAAAACATCTAATGATATCCCTAAAATAAACGCCGACAATGCATCAGTAATTTCAAAGCTATCGGTTGCTGCTGACTCTATAAAAGATGGTGTTGTTTTCCCGTATGCGTTTATGACAGGAGAATTGAAAGCTATTGGTACGGCGGAACTGCCGGAGGGTTATGAATACAATTCGTCAACGGGAGAAATCAAGGTCAGAGAGGCGGAACCTGATAAGGAAACCACACCAAATATAGTAATTGACTATGTAAATGAAAAACTTACAGGCTTTACAGTGAATGAAAAATATATAATAAGCGGTACAGAGATTACACCGACAGATAGTGAAGTTATGATTGATAATTCGTATTTTGGCACAGACTTATCAATAGTAAAGTCGGGCAATGGCACAACCACAATTGACAGTGACGCGCAAAGTCTTGCAATTCCTGCGCGTCCGTCAGTTCCCGTGGCGAGTGACTTTACAGTGACACAGCCGGATACAATAGGCGGCACGGGCAGCATTGGCGGAATAACTGCGGCGATGGAATATAAGCTGTCTACAGCAAACACATGGACAGCGGGAACAGGCGAAACGATTACCGGTATTGCGGGAGGTGCGACTTATGTTGTGCGTAAAAAAGCGATAGACGGCACAAGCTTTAAGAGCGGAGAATGCTCGATATCTATAGAAGCATTTAACGCGCAGAAGGAAGAGACGCCGAGTATAGCTATTGATTATGTAAATGAAAAGCTTACAGGCTTTGAAGAAGGAAACTATACGCTTAACAATAATGTTGTTACACCTGATAGAGGTGAGCTTGCGATTGATAATTCGTATTTTGGCACAGACTTGTCAATAGTAAAGTCAGGCAACGGCACAACCACAATTGACAGTGACGCGCAAAGTCTTACAATTCCGGGGCGTCCGTCAGTTCCCGTGGCGAGTGATTTTACAGTGACACAGCCGGATACAATAGGCGGCACGGGCAGCATTGGCGGAATAACTGCGGCGATGGAATATAAGCTGTCTACAGCAAACACATGGACAGCGGGAACAGGCGAAACGATTACCGGTATTGCGGGAGGTGCGACTTATGTTGTGCGTAAAAAAGCGATAGACGGCACAAGCTTTAAGAGCGGAGAATATTCGATATCTATAGAAACTTTTGGCGCTCAGAAAGAAGAAACCCCGAATATAACTATAGATTATGAGAATGAAAAACTCACAGGCTTTACGGCAAATGAAAAATATATGATAGGCGGTACGGAGGTTACGCCGGCGGACAGTGAGCTTGCGATTGATAAAGCATGGTTTGGTACAGATTTGTCAATATTAAAATCGGGTAACGGCACTACTACAAATAACAGCGACGCGCAAAATCTTTCAGTGCCGGATCGTCCTGCGGCTCCTGTAATTGATACAACAGATGAGACGGCAGACGGAGCAAACGACGGTAAGATTATCGGTACAGACAGCACAATGGAGTATAAGAGGTCAACAGCTAAAGCATGGATGCCGATAGAAGGCGCGGAGGTTACAAATCTTGAGCCCGGAGTGTACATGGTGCGCGTAAAAGCAACAGAGAACGGCTTTGCGGGAATTTCATCAACGGTTGTAATCAGCAAATGCGCTGCTTCGGAGCCTGATGATCCTGAATTGGCAATAGGTAATATAGATCAAACATTGGAAGATAAGACTGTAGTTGATATTACGGTTAAAAATCCTACAGAGGAAACAAACGGCGGGGTACTCATTGCAGTATTGTATGATACTGACAGAAAGTACGTGCAGATAAGTCTTGTAACAGCTGATACAGTGGAATTTAAAAAAGTAACAGATGGATATATAAAGGCGTTTTTATGGAATTCGCTTTCGGGTAACAATGCGATGACGCCAATTCTTGATAGTAAAGAAAAAAGCATATAAAATCATAAAACAGGGCGTATAAGTTATAACATACGCCCTGTTTCTTTGTGTGTGTTTGGCAAAATCAAACAAAAAAGTAAGATTTCGCAGTTGAAATAATTGTAATAAAAATGTTATAATATTATAGTAAATAATATAATTGGAAACAAGGTAAAAGTTGGTAATTAAAATCGGAGGGTGTTATGTTAAAAAGACTTCTTGGTATGGCATTGATATCCGCAGTGCTTTCATCGTTTATTCCGAATGTAATGGCTGTGAATAACGCGGATGTGAGCGGGTTTGAAAAAACAGAAGAAAAATGGAATGTTCAGGCTTCAAACGGACGTATCGCATGCGGCTTTGATACGGAAAAGTTTCATTCGGGAGAACAGTCCTATAAATTCAGCGCAATAACTTCCACCTCGGATGTTAACGAAGTTTCAGCTGTTTCAAAAATATTTGATGTTGAATATAAAGACGCGTATAAAGCGGGAATATGGTATCTTTTAAGCGAGGATTATACGCGTCTTGATGCTAAAGACGGCGGCGCGTTTTTTTCCTATGTACTGCTCGACAGGAACGGAATGGAAATTCCGGATAGTTCCTACAGTTATTGTATAGCTGCTTCGTCATATGAGGATGATATATATTCGGAGCATTGGAGCGGAAATGATTTTTACATAATACCCACCAAAGATACGGCAAAAGTCAGAATTTCAATAGGACTTAAATCAGCTACAGGACAGGTTAACTTTGATGATATATCTTTTGAAAAAATTGAAAGAAAAAATGTTCTGTCAAATCCTGTGACCGTAAATCAGACAATTATGCCTTATTCCCGGGACAGTTATACATATGGCTGGGAAGGGGATGAGGAAAACTGGTGGAAACCCAGTATTTCAAAAAATGCTGTTGCTGAAATTGGAGTTACAAGCGAATATGCGCATTCGGGAAACTCTTGCTATATGTTTAAGGCTGACACTCTGAATGTCACAGCTGAGAATAATCAGCAGATTATAAATAATAATTATAACGGCTCATATTTTCGTGTTAAACCCGGTGTGTATGATGTAAGCTGGTGGTATAAGATTATCGGGCCGTATAAAAGAGCTTCCAATTCATGGGGGATGTCGGTAAATATTATAGTTTATACTGATGACGGAAAGACTCAGACGGCTAATATTTCAAAGACATATCTTGACTCTGATGCCGATAAGGACTGGCAAAAAAGCAGTTATTCAATAACAGTGCCGGAGGGGTCAAGTCTTATAAGGATAAATATTGGCTTGAGAGCATCAACAGGCACATTCCTTGTGGATGATTTGAGTGTGACACCGCTTGTGACAGATCTTGTTTCCGCGCCGGATTTGGAAAATTATCATGGAATGACTGTGAAAAAACTGGATAACGACAGTGTATATGTTAATATTAATACAGAGAAATCAGAACAAGATGACGTTCTTGACAGTGTTGTTCTGGGTGACGAGGAAAGCGAAAAAGCTCATAACGCGGATGTGGGAAAAAGCGTGTCGGGTTATGGCGGATTAGGTGATGCCTACAGACAGTTGTATCCCGGTGATGATAAAATTTGGGTTACAATGAAGGTTGATCCTGATAAGATGAATTATATAACAGTAAAGCTGTGGGGAAGTGAGTCCGAGAATAAGGAAATCAAAAACCTTATGATAAATGATGAATTTGGAACGCTTCAGGCAAAATACGGAACAGTATGGCCTGTATGGGACAATATGTACGAGGAACCGGCGCAGCGAAACTCATATTTTTACGCCACATACCGATTACCTATGGCAATGACTCACGGGCGCACAGAGGTGCGTTTTCAGGTGTATCACGGAGGAGACGCGAATGCGTATTCGGCAAACGGTATGAACAGCGCCGCCGAGTATTCAAGGCAGCTCTACAAGCTTGTTACACATACAGATCCAAGCTATAAGAAAATGGCTGATGATAAAGATGGTGATACAAAACGCTATGATTTGGGAGCTATAAAGGTATCGCCTAACGGTTTGTCGCCTTATGATTATATAATTAATGAGATGAATGCCGGCATTGAGGAGATTTTAAAAAGTCAGAATTACGGGAAACAATGGGACGAGGCAGTAGCCGCCGGAAAATCACCGGCCGGCGCATACGGCGCGGTGCTTGAAGGAACCAATACGATGAGTCACGGCTCGTGGGAAAACTGGAAAAATGTTCATTATGTAAAATGCATAGGCTCAAACAGTGAGAACCAAAAGGGAATACGCGCTATGGCTATGGCTTATAACCGGGAATGGTCAAATTACTATCATAATCCTGAAATAATAGACCGCTGTGTTGCGTGGCTTGATTATCAGGTTCGTTCTCAGGGCTCAAACGGCGGATGGAATAACGAAACCTACAAGACATGGATAGGCGGTCCTGACAGAATGG
>CAJTPP010000004.1:30526-31241 GCA_910578235.1 uncultured Clostridia bacterium
GAGCCGTGGGAGAGGTATTTACAGAAGTCGGAGATGCGATTATTGCCGCCGGTTATTTGGATGAGTATATAGATGATGATCTCAATCCGAATACTCCTGAAGTAAAGCGCAGAGACGCGTACAGCAATATGTATGTAAAAGCCACAGATTACATGTTTAATGTAATCAACAGAAAGCCTGCTGTAAATCAGGAGCTTTTTAATGTAGTTTCGGGCGTTACATATCAGATGGCTCTAAAAAAGATAAATCCGTCGCGTTGTATGAAAGACTCTGATTTGAAAAAAAGAATGTATGAGGCAACAGGCGTTATGCGGACGCCGAGAGAGTCAATATTGATTTCGCCAAAGGGTTTATCAATGGAAACTATAGGCCATTTTGACGGCGCATATGACGGGAACTACGGACCTCACGGCGCGGCGATGGTTGCGGATCTGGCTCTTATGACAAATGATGAAGAGTTAAAGAAAAAAGCCATAAACGCGTCTCACGCAATGAACTATTTTGCCGACACGGTAGTAAACCGTAAGGGTTACAATGCCATAAGACGTGAATTTAATATAAATACGCGTAATTACAAGGGGCCTGGAAGAATTGAGTATGCGGCATGGAATAATTTTATAGCCGCGGGTTTCGGCTCGAAGGACTCAATACGCTCGATGGAACTGTTTATTGAATACGGTGAATTGTATTTAAGCTCGCTTGTGTCAGACAGACG
>CAJTPP010000004.1:31251-42587 GCA_910578235.1 uncultured Clostridia bacterium
CTGTATTATATGATACTGAACTTTGACGCTATGGGAGAAGATATAAAAAAAGCATCCAATGGATACAAAACTTATGCGGATATTAAAAATATTCCCCAGGAAGCGGCGGTTGTGACACTTGCGTGGAAAGGAATAATAGAAGGTGTAAATGATACAAATTTTGCGCCCATGGATAAAATAGACGAAACGACATTTAAGCGTTGGCTTAGAAACGCTTTTGGTAATGACACTGAAATTAAGTATAGCAATGTGATGTCAAGAGCTCAGGCAGCGTATGAAATTTATTACAGACTGCTTGATAACGGAGTATATATTACAAAATTTGACTTGGGTTCGGGGATATACATGCCGAATGAGCCGTGGAATAAAGATGAAAACGGCAATCAGAAAGAATACGTGTTCTCAGATGAGATTTCTCAGTCGCTTTCTTTTCATCATAATGGCGAGTTTGTGCGTATGACGCTTAACTGGCGCAGTAATATAAGCGGTGCTTACTATGCGGATAATCATCGTGAGCATGCAATTTATTCGCAGGTATTCCGCTGGCACGAAATGAATGACAAGTGGAGCGCTCACGGAAACAGTTATATGGCATCTCCGCTCGGTTTGAGACGTATAGACATAGCGAAATACGGACCGTATGTTGTTATAATGAATTGTTCGGATCAGGATAAAGCGGTAAATGTAGAACTGGAAGCTGATGTCAAAAAGGCGCATGATCTTGTTACGGATACAATGATGGACGTAAATAGTGAAATAACAATGCCTGCGCTGTCTACAATAATTCTGGACTTAAGAGAAACAGAAAAAAACTGATTATGAGAAAGGAGTAATATTTGTGGATATAAAAAAAATAGCGGCAGTTTTTACAGCCTGTTCGCTGGTGATGTCAATTCCTGTGTTTAATATTTTTGCGGAAGACAGTTTTAAAACAGAGACAATATCAGGCAGTGGAGATGAAAATGAGATAGAGATTGAAGATAATACGGAAAATACTCCTGAGCCGATAGTAACACAGCAGCCGAATGAAACAGAAATGCAGCCGCCGGAAAGCAACGAAACTAACGAGGATGATCCTGATACTCCGTCGGGAATAAGCGGACTCCCCGGAGCGGCCGGCGGTACAGGTTTTACAGGCTCAAAATTCCGGGATTGCCGGGGACACTGGGCTGAACAGATAATAATTGAGAGCACGGACAAAAAATATCTGGATGGTTATGATGACGGTACTTTTAAGCCGGATAATCCTGTAAGCGCGGCGGAATTCGCAAAGATATACAATGCGTGGAAGGGTAATTTTTATCAGCTTACAAGCGGATACTGGGCAACGCCTTATATACGTATTTTACTGGATAATGGTATGTTTGAAAATGGTGATTACAGTGATTACGGCGAAAAGATGACGAGAGAAAAGGTTGCCAAAGCTATTGTAAACAGTCTTAAAGGCGAATATTTTCCGTCAAATCTTCAGAAATATTACGAGATTATCCCGGATTGTGACAGTATAGACGATGAATACAGAGATTATGCGGTTAAAACTTATATATCAGGTATAATATCGGGCTATGAGGACGGCTCCTTTAAACCTGACGACTATGTTACAAGAGCTGAGATACTGAGTATCATTGATAGGGCTATACATACGGAGAAACGTGTTATACCTGAGATAGTGCAAAATGCCAAAGGCGGTGAGCGGCAAACAAATACATATTATACCGCGGCGGTGCAGGTAAGAAAATCAACGAACGGAAATACCATGAACTACCGTTTGCTTTCAGGGAACGCGAGATATATGGAGAACGATGACGAGGGTTCAGGCTTAAAGCTGTCCGAAGAGTTTCAGGGAGCGCAGGGATTTGCCTTTCTTATGAGATTTGATCTTTCAGATATATTAAAGCGTGAAAATGAGCTTCAGTCTGTAAAGCTTACCCTAAAACGCGCGGGCGGAGGAGATATGGATGGGACTGTTCATGTATGATACTCCTATAAGCGATACGGATTGGAACAGCGCTGATTACAGCAAAGTAGTAAACGGCGCGGCTGTGGCAGGAGATAATAAGGCGGGATATAACGCGGTTGTTGATAATATTTCACAAATTTTGCCGACATGGGGCAATATCGGCGATGCTGTACCGCAGGAACAAAAAACACAGCCGTTTGCTCAGGCTAAATGTATAAATGACAGGTACGATTTTGAGCTTGATATAAACGAACTCAAAAAATATGCGGATAAAGATAATGTTATTGAATTTTTTGCTACTACCGTAAATTATGATCGATATGGTATGGAGCAGGACAATAAGCCTAAGTGCTTTGTGGCAGGAAAAGATGCTCCGAGTATTTACTGCGCGTATAATACAGACGGAGAGATGTCATCTGTTATAACACTGCTTGCTGATACGGCGCTGGTAGAGGGCGGCATGCTCAATATTCTCGGAACAGGTACAGATGCTTATATAGAGAATTTCAGAACCGAGCAAAAAATCACCTATAATTTTAAGGCTGATATGACAGGGAAATATAAAATGACTGTATATTATGCAGCTAATATTAATTCGGGCGGCGGCAGCGCGTCATTTAATATTAACGGCACATCGTTTGATCATACCTTTGCTCAGACGGGATCATGGTCAACATACGTGTATGAAGATTTAGGAGAGGTAGAACTGCAAGCGGGAGAAAATACTCTTGTTATAACAGACAAGGAAATTCCTAATACCTATTTAATCAATATAAAGAATATTGTCTTTGAGAAAGTTAATTAAGGGGGAAGAATATGAAAAACATAAAACACAGCAGGATTATTTCAGCAATATTGTCTGTTGCAATGCTTGTAACCTCTGCCGGTATTATTCCTGTGACCGCCGGAGCGGCAGATACTGACGCAGTTGTTACGCATTTCGGGCAAATGAGATGTAATAACACAAAGACGAATACTTCAAGCTATACGAATGATACGTATTACGGTTCCGGCTATTTAATTAATATATTGGACGGCAGCTATTTGTCCGATTATGCGGGGAACGTAATATCAACAAGAGCTGACGCGGAGATAAAAACGGACGCGCGTGAATATGGTTTGATGCGCATAAAGCTTAACTCAGAGAATACGGGCAGTGTGGATATTCGGTTTGCCGTAAACGGTACAAACAAAACATTTTCTGCATATGAGTACAATAATGAACATTCCGACTGGACAGAACAGGCTTTGACGGATAATAACCATGTTCCGACATCGGTCGCGGCAGTTGATATAACATACGCGGCGTCTCTTGCAACGGGATATGACTGGTCTCAGAAAGGCGCAAGCTTTGATGCGGTAAATCCTGTGAGTGAGGATACGTCAGGGGCTGATAAGCTGATAGATTTTTCCATTCCGGTCAGTGATGAGGATAATGCGGCCGGATATAAAGATATTCTCATAAAGAATAACACGTCCGATACTGACGCGACAAAAATTATAGTCGGCACACCTGTAGTGACAACGCATATAAAGAGTATTCCCGCTTCTGTTGAAATAACGGGCGCCGATACAATAAACATTACAAACAAAAACAGAGTGCAGATAACGGAATATACAGCAGAAGTTACAGACAATAACGGGACAGTATGTACCGATAAGGTGACATGGTCTGTTGTGTCTGGCGAGGCTGAAATCAAAGAAACAAATGGTAAAGCTGTTCTTACAACAAAGCAAACAATAAGCGACGGAGATATTGTGATAATCAAAGCCTCGGTAAATGAAACTGTTTTTGCCGAAAAAAACATTACAATATCTCAGACATTTGCAAAAAATGCCGCTATAGCGGGAGAACAAAGCTCTACTGTATATGTATCAATGCTTCCTGCGGCTGTTGGTAAATATATAGCTAATGTAACAGACGCTTACGGAAAAGCGATGAATACAGATGTGGTTTACAGCGTAAGTGATACTGATCATTTTGAAATAAGTGCGGAAGGTATACTTACGGTGAAAGCAAATGTTGCGGCAGGCGAGTATAGCACGGATATTACAGCGACAGTAGACGCCGATGAATGTGAAAACGGAACGGCTGTAGTGAGCGCGCCGTTTAAAGTGACAGTAACTGTATCGGCTGCAAATCCTGAAATTATTCTTAATTCTTCACAACTTTTATGGTTTAGAGCAAACGGAAAAAGCAATGGGGCTTATGATGGTTCGTGCGGCAGCAACTGGTATTATTCAGGTGACAGCGGACTGAAGGAGATTAATGAAATTGAGTCAGGCACTGGATTTGGACTTATTACAAGCTTTGATATAGGCGGAATTGACAGCAGTGAAAAAGATCTGTATAATTTCAAGCTAAAACTTACATCGTCAGGCGCGTCTGAAAAGCTTGCAATCTGGTCATATGACAATTCAAATATTCCTTATTATGGCGGCAGTGTTGATAAAAAAGCTGTTACAACAGCTATAAAAACTATGCTCCCCGCATGGAACACTGACTGGGTATATGGAACTTCAACGGAGAATGCTGCTCCGCTGGCTGTCGCTTCGGTATCTGATGGAATATACACATTTGAATTTTCTTATGAACAGCTTAAAGAGTATGCGGATCAAAACGGAATAGCAAGCTTTTTTGTGACATCTGAGAACTTAAGCTCAAGAGTCAGCGCGACGAAAGTGTATCTTAGCGGTGATAACGCTCCGAAAATGACGTATTCTTACAGAGCAAAACCGCAGGTGAACGGAGTTACCATAAAAGGCGCGGATAAGATTGTATTTTCAGGTAAAACGCCTGATGGTGATAATGTATATGAAGGTAAGTTTAAAACACAGTTTGAAGATGTTTTCTATGATATAACAGACGGAATAACTACATGGAATATAGAGGGCAATTCTAATATTACATATGATAAAGCCGCGGGCAAAATAAATGTTTCTGATGAACTGGCAGAAGGAACATATATGGTTACACTTAAGTTTCAATATGAAAAAGACGGAACAATATATAATGCGGAAAAGAATATTGAAATTGAAAAAAAAGCGGCATCTGTTATCACATCCGTAAGAGTATCAGGTAATTCTTCGGTTAATCTTGTGACTTCTGAACTGCCTGTCAAATTGAATTATACAGCGGAGGTATTAAATCAGTTTGGAGAGGTAATAAAAGGAGAGGAATGCGTCTGGTCGGTAAGCGGTGCTAATGTTGACGGCATTACGATTGACGATCATGGTGTATTGACTGTAGGAAACGGTGTAAAAGATTCTCTGGCGGTTATTAAGGCAATGTCCGTAACCTCGCCAACGGTTTTTTCTGAGTTGTCTGTTGCAATTCATGTATCGGAATATGCGTCAACATTATATCCTGAGGCTGATGTGTTGTTTAGAAAGGGAAACACTGATACAAAAAATGTAAACGGCGCAGAACTTGAAATAACAAACAGTGTTGATAATGACCGCGCCTTTGTAGGCGGTTTGAAATTTGATATTTCTTCCGTAAAGCGGGCAATAGAAGCAAAACAGCCGATAGTTTCAATAAAACTGAGACTAACTTCATCATTGTCCAAGGACGGAAAGCTTATGCTTAAACCTTTGTCAAATGATTGGAGTGAGGCGGGAAGCATTGAAAATTCATATGAGGCAAAGAGCGGTATTATAACAGAGGCGGTTTCGTCAGTGGCAAATGTGATTGATAATGAGGAAAATAAAGCCTTTACGCTTAACCGCAAGACAAAGGATAAATATATTTATGAGGTTGAGCGTGCTGAAAATGAAACTATTGAAACATGGCAGACAGAGCTTGATATAACAGACTATCTGTTGGGCACGGGAACAGACAGTGATCTGAATAAAAACGGTTATATCGAGGATAACAAAAATGAGGATTTTGTCAGCTTTCTTATTATGGCAAATTATAACGGAACCAATGCGAATAAAATATTTACAAAGGATGTTTCCGAGATTACATATGCGGATCACTGGCAGGCGCTTATTGAAAAGTTTCCCGAGTTAGGAAAAAATACCGATATATTGAAGCCGGCTATTATTATTGATTATGCTAAAGAAAGCGTCAGAATTACATCCGGTGTAAGCACAATACCTGTTCCGCTCACTGACACGGCGAATTCAGTGCGTATTACCGCCGAGCATTATAATCCATTTACAGAAGAAACAGATACGGATATTTCATGGTCAATAGCGGGCTACTCAAATGAAAACGGAGAATATAACGGAATACCGAATGGAGTAAGCATTGCTTCAGACGGTACTTTAAGCGTTTCAAAAACAGCCTCAGCCGGTACAGTAACAGTACGAGCCGCTTCAAGTAATCCGATAATATATAAAGATTTTAAGGTGTCAGTTGTTAAGCTTGCCGACCAACTCGTAAACGGTTCATTTGAAAGTGTTACTGATGCAATGATGCCTACAGGATGGACATCATATGACAAGGATATAGACGGAGCGTATAACGGAGTCCGCAGATATAAAATGGAACAGACAGCTGAAACTCAGCTTTCAAACATAACACGCACAAATGATGATGACGGCTTGGTAAGCGGATCATATACCGCGGACAGTAAAGGAAATAAAGGACTTATGTTTAAGGGCGCGTCAGGTATAGATAAAGACTATGAGGGCTACGCTTACGCGCATAATGCGGCTAACAATTCGGTGGACGGAGGACCCGATATACGAGTAACATCGGGAATAACATACTGGATATCGCAGGATTACAGAATGGAGAATTTGTATCAGTTAAATGACTCGGCAGTTGTCGGCCCATATATGTCTTATGAGGGATTTCAGGGCACAACGTCAAAGAAATCACAATTTAGCGGTACGTGGTATTTTAAGGATGGTAACCCGACACAACCGTATACAACCGAAGATTATGATACGCTTGTGAAGCAGATAACCGTTCCTGTGAATGTTAACAGATTGAGAATAAACTGGGGTTTTAAAGCGTGTGAGGGAGAAATTTTCTACAGAAATTTCCGCATTGCTCCTCAGGGAATTGACTCGTCAAAACCGGCTGCGGATGGACTCAAAGTAACAGAAAAAATGACATGGACATCAGATCCTATAGTTGTCGCTGCCGGAAGTGAATACTCATACAAGTTATCAGTCATGACTGATAATGTGTCAAGCGGTCTGGCGGTTATAGTATTTAAAAACTCCGAGGGAGAAATTATATCAGAGAAGAAAATGAAACAGTCAAAGACATTGCAGTGGGTAAGGTCAGAAGGTACAGTTGTACCGCCTGCAAATACGGCGTATGCCGAAATAAGACTGGAAAATGACGCTAAATCAGGCAGCGTATGGTATGATGATATCATATTTACACAATCAGCAAATCCGGTATCGACATATATAAAACTTAAATCAGATAATACATTGGTGATAAGTCCTGTAAACGGCGAGAACAGATATATGTTTACCGCCTCAGTTACTGACCAGTACAATAACCCCTGTGAAGCAGAAGTAAAATGGAGTGTAAATTATGCGGGACTTTCAGTTCTGGAAAACGGTACGCTTATAGTTTCTTCTGACGCGGTTGCAGGCAATGCAGTTATAACAGCAGAAACAGAGGGAAGAGACGGAAAGATTTCTGATGCGTTTACAGTGAAGATAATAAAACAGACGGTTAACGCTGAAAATGTATCGCTTTTAAATGGTGATTTTTCGGAGAAAGATGAAAATAATCTTCCTGATAACTGGACTGACAGTGACAGGGAATTGTCTATAGCAAACAGAACATTTGATACGTCTGTTTCAGGATGGAGACTGAATTATACAACGTATACGCCCGCTGACACATCGGCATTGATAGAATGGGATGCAAGTGTTGATCATACGGGGAATTCAGGGGGCAGCGCAAAAATTTATAACGCTGACAGAGCGCAGGGATCAATGCAGATTTCCGATAATATTAGCGTTACGGGCGGACAGCTGTATGATTTGGCAGTGTGGGTTAAAACAAATAATGTTTCTACTGACTCAAATATCTATGTTAATGTGCTGCTGTATGATAAAAATGGATCGACAATAGAAGAAAATAAACAGCTTCTGAGATTTTATCCGGAGAATACGGACGGTAAAGGTAATAATACTTCCGACTGGACGAAATTGTCAGGTTCTATGTTTATAAATGAGAATGCTGTCAAAATGAGAATAGATATGCGTTACCGGGGCGGAGCCAATAATATAAACGGAACAGTTTGGTTTGACGATCTTGCGGTAACAAAACAGGCAGGCATTGATAATGAAAAATTATTTAATGGAAAATCTGTGTTAATGCTTAAAGGTTATAATTTTGAAAGTAATGATTTTTCAAGAACATACGGAGAAAAATGGGATAGCGCGCTTATTTCAAATATATCAGAGGGACAGGAATATTATTATTCTGTAAATGCGCAGACATTGGACGCGTCTGACGGCGCTTATGTTATGATTACGTATTACAATTCGGCAGGAAGAGTAATAGGAACAGATAAGTCGGACAAAATATCAGATGAACATACATGGAAAGAAATAAAGGGCGCTTCAACTGCGCCTGCCGGTGCTGTAAGCGCGGTAATGAGCTTATGTATAGACGGTAAAGGTACAGCATGGTTTGCAGACGCAAAATTTGAGACAAAAGCTATAACAGAAGTTACTGAAATCGCTATTGAAGGTAATGATACTGTAATGGCTGCCAGTGAGAATTACTATTATGCTGTTATTACGGATCAATACGGTTTGCAGTCTGATAGAATGAATATAGCTGTCACTGCGGATAATGTACCGTCAGGCATGAAATATGACTCAAAATCAGGAAAACTGACAGTGTCAGATAATATTTCAGGAGGCACAGGTATAACACTTAAATCTGCTTACAACGGACTTACGGCAACAAAGAATGTTAGAACTCTGGCTGAAACAACATCAATAACAATAAGTGGTTCTAACAGTGTAACGATACCCGCATCCTCCTCTAAAACGGTTGTATATAAGGTATATAATCAAATCAGCCAGCAAATAGACTCATCTGATGTAATATGGTCAGTATCTTCTGACGATGTGAGCATAAGTGATGGTATTTTGACCATTCCGGCCGGTATAAGCAGTAAAACCATAATAATAACAGCGCAATATAGCGGACTGAAAGCGTCAATGAGCGTAATGCTTACTTCTAATCCGCCTTCGCAAGGCGGTGGAGGCGGAGGCGGTGGGGGCGGCGGTCAAACATGGACCGGTGATAAGGTTCAGATAAGCGTTACTCCGGCGCCGAATGTAATGGGCAATTTTGATACAGACATAAAAACAAATAACGGATTGACACAAAACAGCGGAACAACAGTTGAAAGTCTGCTTCCCCAGCCAGATCCTACATATTTTACTCAGGGAATGGATAATATTGCAGGATTTACAGATATAGGAAGTGTTAAATGGGCGCACAAAGCAATAGTTTCATTACGAAATGTAGATATAATTCACGGCAAGGAAGAAACAAAATTTTATCCTGATGATAGTATAACAAGAGCAGAGTTTGTTCAGATGCTAATAGGAATGTTGAATTATGCGCAGCGTATAGATGTGTCAGAAGCAGAATGCAAATTTGAAGATGTTTTGTCTGACGCGTGGTATTATGACAGTGTGGCGGCAGCCGTGAAATATGATATTGTATCTGGGATAAGCAGCAGTGAATTTGCGCCTGATGCGCTCATATCAAGGCAGGATATGTGTGTTATGATTGACAGAGCCTGCGCGGCGGCGGATATTGCGCTGCATAGAGGAGCAAGTGTTATATTTAATGATGAAAGTAATATATCCTCGTATGCTGTGAATTCAGTCAGAGATATGTCTAGGGCAGGAATAGTGTCAGGATTTGAGGACGGAAATTTTAAACCGCTTGAAAATGCTACAAGGGCGCAGGCTGCGGTAATTATTTACAGAATGGCAGGTGGAGCAGAATGAGAAAAAGAATAATAGGTATGCTTATAGCATTATCAGCACTAATAACGTTAATTGTTCCGTCAGCTGCGGTTCGTGCTGAGCTTGGAATAAAGAATGAACTTCAGGTTAGTCTTCTGTCGGCTCTTAATATTGTGCCCGGATATCCATCGTCGTATGACGCGGAAGCGGCTGTGACGGCGAAAGATTTTGTCAGGTATGCGTATAGACTGATTGGAGCAGATATTTCAGATGTATCTTCTACGTTGAAAACATATGGAATTGATGAAGAAAGCAAAACGATAAATGCTTCACCGGCTATAAGGATCATACTGGATATTGTAGGCTATAATAAGATTATAGCTTCACATGGCAATGATTATTTTGCATTTGCATCTCAGATAGGGATGACAAAAAATGCCAATGTATATTCCGGCAGTAATGATGCTGTCACATATGATCAGATGGTTATGTTGTTTTGGAATACGCTTAATATGGATGCGGTGGAGATGAGCAGACCGGATTTATATGAATATTCTGACAAAACTATTATGGAACAGTATTTAAAAATATATGAAGGAAAAGGCATTGTAAATGCAAATGATACTGTGGTCATTGACGGCGGGAAGACATCAGGAACAGGAGAAGTCAGAATTGGAGATGAGAGCTATCTTGTCGGAAATACAATAACGGAGCATCTGATAGGCAGTAATGTTAAATTCTATTATTATGAAGATGATGAGAAAACTTTAAGGTGGATAGAACCTAACAAGTCAAGAAATCAGACGATTTCAGTTTATGGTAATGACATTATATCGGCAAATGAAAAATCTGTTTATTACGACGAAGACGGCAGACGTAAAAATCTTAAGCTTGATAATAACTGTTTAATTATTTATAACGGAAAAGCTATAACAGACGGAACTCTCGGTATAGAAGCAGTAATGTCATTAAATGCTCAGAATTATTTTATAGATAATAACAGCAACGGTAAATATAATGTTGTTATAATAAATGATTATGAGTATTATTTAGTAGACGCAGTGTCGCAAAATACATATATTGTAAATGACTACAGCGCAAAAACCTCTGTGGAGCTTGGTGACGCCGACAGGCTTACTGTATACGAAAACGGTATAAAAACTACTGCCGACGCGATAAAACAGGGTAATGTTATAGCAGTTGCCAAAAGCGCGGATTCAAGTGTAATAACCGTTCAGATATTAACAGGATTTGTTTCCGGAGAGATTACATCATTAAGTTCAGGAACAATAACTGTTTCTGGAACTAAATATAATATTTCACCGTCATATGCGGGCGATGTTTTGAAGATTGGACGGAGCGGCAGTTTTTATTTTGATAATTATGGCAGGATAGTCAGGTGTGGGGGATTAAAAGAAGCATCATCCCAGTACGGATATTTATTAGACTTTTATCGCGG
>CAJTPP010000004.1:42631-46938 GCA_910578235.1 uncultured Clostridia bacterium
AGAGAAACTTTTACTGTCAGACAGTCGATAACTGTAAACGGCGCAAAATGTACTCTTGAAGAGGCGCTTCAGCGTGTCGAAAAGAAGCAGCTTGTCACATACAAAGTAAATTCAGATAGAAGAGTAACAAAAATAAATACTGCCGATAAGTCGTACATAGGCAGCGACACGTCAACAGAGGATTTTTCAATTCATTTTAAGGGCGCGGGTAAGTACAGAAAGAATAATATGTGCTTCAATTCCAAATATCTTCTGGATTCAACGATACCGATTTTTGTTATACCTTATAATGATGATAAAGAAGATTACACAATAATGGATAGCGCTTCTCTTATAAATAATACAACATATGATATAGCTGTATATGATATTGATGATTACATGTATGCGTCATGCGTAGTATTAAAAGAGAATTTTGCTGAACCTGAGAATATGCGCTCAAAACGTTCTTTGATTATAACTGATGTGTTTTCAGGTGTTAATGATGACGATGAGAAAATGATAAGTCTTGAAGGTTATCAGCAGGGAGGAAAAGTTTCTTATTCAGTAAATAATATAGAAATGAAAGACAACAGAGGTAAATATTATATTCGGGAATTAAAAGCCGGAGATATCGTTCAGGTGAGCGTTGATGTAAAGGGTGATGTCAGAGCGGTTCAGCTATTATTTAAAGCGGATGAACAGAAGCTTGCAATCGCTGCCGGCAGTGATACTCCTAACAAGTATTGGGAGGGCGGAACTCTTGTAATGCCTGATTTATGGGTGAGTTTTGGGACAATAACCGGCAGAAATACAAATGTGCTGCTTGTAGATGCGGACGGAAATGATTCTGTTGTAAGTAAAGATCCTCACAAATTCGCGTCGGCAACAAATGTTTATGTATATGAGAACAGCAGAGTTTATCCCTCAAATAAAAACGATATTTTTGACGGAGATACAGTATATGTACAGGAATATCAGGGGAATTTACATGAAGTTGTTATTATGAGATAAATTACATAGATATTGTTTTACAAAACCGGTAAGTATTAATTTTACCGGTTTTTGTATTAAATAAAATAATAGTATTAAAAATTTAATATACGGAATTATGGTTTTCATGATATAATTAATACATAATAAAATAGGAGAAGTGTTAAAAATGATAATCAAAAATAAAAATATATTTCACTTGCAAGGAAAACATGTAAGCTATATAATGGCTGTCAATGAATGTGGTGATTTATTGCATTACTATTATGGAAAAAAACTGCGTGACAGGAGTTATGAATGGGTAAAACAAAAATGGTCTGTATGGAACGGATATGGCCCTGATAAATGGACGCTTGATATATGTCCTCAGGAATATCCTGCTTACGGATATACGGATTTACGTACTCCTGCATATAGTATTGTAAACAAAAATGGAGGAACAGTTTCACGCCTTACGTATAAATCCCATAGAATAACAGAAAATTCGGCGCAGGAAATTGACGGTATGCCGTGTCTTTTTGTTGGAGATAAGCATGCTCAGACTCTTGATATTACGTTGGAGGATCAAAACGCGGGCTTTGAAGTGATTGTAAGTTATACTGTTTTTGACGAATATGATGTAATAGCAAGAAGCGTAAAAATAGTAAATACTTCTGATAAGGAGATTACAATAGACTCGGTGTATAGTACAGTGCTTGATATGCCTAAGGATAATTATGAGCTGATTTATTTTTCGGGGGGATGGGCTAAAGAAAGAGGAATGTACAGAAGCGCGGTAAAACAGGGAGTTAAAATAGATATTTCAAATGCTCGCGGGGGCAGCGGTCATAATATCAATCCGTTTGTAATGCTCGCGTCGGAAGGCGCTGATGAAACAAGCGGTGAGGTGTATTCAATGACGCTCGTATACAGCGGCAATCATTCGACTATGCTTGAATGTGATCAGTTTGGGAATGTGCGTCTTATGCAGGGAATCAATCCTTTTGGTTTTGAATGGACGCTAAAGAAAGGAGAATGCTTTTATGCTCCGCAATCTATTATGTGCTATAGCGATAAGGGAATAGGAGGTATTTCTCGCGAACTGCATGATGTGATGCGTCAGAATTTGTGCCGCAGTAAATGGACTAATACAGAGCGTCCAATTCTTATAAATAACTGGGAAGCCACATATTTTGATTTTGACGAAGAAAAACTGCTTAGTATTGCTGAGGAAGCCAAAAATCAGGGCGTAGAGCTGTTTGTTCTTGATGACGGATGGTTTGGAGACAGAAATGATGAAGAAACATCTATGGGTGACTGGAATGTTAATCTAAAAAAAATACCATCAGGAATTGATGGGTTTGCTAAAAAAATAAATAATATAGGGTTGAAGTTTGGACTTTGGTTTGAGCCTGAGTCAGTAAATCCTGACTCGGATATATACCGTAAACATCCCGACTGGATAGTACATTCACCGGGAATTGAACCTACTCAGAGCCGCTTTGAATATCTTCTGGATCTGACGCGTGACGAGGTATGTGAGTATGCGGTAAATGCGGTATGTAATATTCTGTCATCTGCAAACATTGAATATGTAAAATGGGACATGAACCGGCCGATGACTGATATACCTTATAAAGGCTTTAATCATAAGTTCACATTAGGTTTTTACAAGGTTATGGATTTCATAACAAGCAGTTTCCCGGATATATTGTTTGAAGGCTGCAGCGGCGGAGGCGGAAGATTTGATGCCGGAGTTTTGGCGTATATGCCGCAGATATGGACTAGTGACAATTCTGATGCTGTAAAAAGAATGGAAATACAGTATTCCACATCAATAGGCTATCCGGTTTCATCAATTTCAGCGCATGTTACGGCGGTGCCTAATCATCAGAACGGACGCATGACATCGCTTAAAACACGTGCAGATGTGGCTTATTGCGGAATTTTTGGATACGAGCTTGATATAACAAAAATGAGTAAATCCGAACTTGAAGAGGTGAAAAAACAGATAGAAATAGATAAAAAGCTCCGTCCGCTTATGCTAAACGGCGATTTTTACAGATTAGAAAACCCATATAAATCAAATTATTGTGCGTGGTCAATGGTATCTAAGGATAAGTCAGAAGCATTTGTGATGTGTGCCAAAATTTTGTCCGAGGCAAATTGTGAAGAAAAACGGGTAAAGCTTCAGGGACTTGATCCTAATATGGATTATATTGATGAATATACGTCAAATGTATACGGCGGTGACGAGCTTTTATATAATGGTATTAAACCGGAATTTGGATTGTACGATTTCTCAACACATATAATCTATTTAAAAAAATATAATGGAGAGATACGGTAATGCGCAGAATAATATTTAGTGATATAGATGGTACTTTACTTAATTCTGATCAGAGTATAAGCGAAAATATGAAAAAAAAGATAAAAGAGTTGGAAAGTCGTGATATTCCGTTTGTTCTTGCTTCGTCAAGACCGGAAAATGGTGTATTTTCAATTATGGATGAATTGAAAATAAAAGCTCCTGCAATTTCATATAGCGGAGCGCTTGTGCACGATGGAAACAGAAAGGTTATAAGAAGTCTGGAGATACCTGCAAAAAGAGCGCAGGAGATACATGATTTTATTGTAAATAAAGATAAAAGTGTCTGCTGCTGTGTATATTCTCATGAATTATGGCTTACAGATGACAAAAATGATGAATGGCTAATGAAAGAAGAAGAAATAACCGGCTTATCATCATTTCAGGGAAGAATATCGGATTTTCCCGAATATACAGGAGTTCATAAGCTTTTGTGTATGGGGAATAAGCAGAATATTGATAATATTGCTATTCAATTAGAAAGAGCATTTTCGGATGTATATATATGCCGTTCCAAGGATACATATCTTGAAATTAATCATCCCATGGCTACAAAAGCGAACGCGATGCGTTTTCTTTGTGATGTTATGGGGATATCATTGAGCCGGACAGTGGCTTTCGGTGACGGTGAAGTGGATTTGGAAATGATACAGCTTGCAGGGAAAGGCTTTGTTATGCGTAACGCGCCTGACAAAGTCAGACAGGGTGCAAAGTATATCGCAGAGTCAAATGACAATGAGGGAATATTGAAAGCTCTTATAAATATAGGTTTTTAAATGGAAAAGTATATTATTATAAATATAAAAAATAACAGATAAAAATATGTTTTTTATAATAATGTTAAAATCTGACAGGGCTTTTAGCTCTGTCAGATTTTATTGTTAAAAATCATACAATATCTTATCTTTTTAAATATACTGTTAGGAGTGTATTATTGTATAATATAGGTATATTTTAATTGAAGGAGTTGTAATAAAGATGATTGAAA
>CAJTPP010000004.1:46961-48849 GCA_910578235.1 uncultured Clostridia bacterium
AATAATAAGAGGTTTTAATCCGGATCCGTCTATTATACGGGTAAAAGATACATACTATATAGCCACATCTACTTTTGAATGGTGGCCGGGAGTGGCGGTATATTCGTCATTAGATTTAAAACATTGGAATTTAGATCACTATCCTCTTAACAGAAAGTCTCAGCTTGATTTGCAGGGAGTTCCCGACGGCGGCGGAATATGGGCTCCTTGCCTGTCATACGATGGTAAAACAGCATTTTTGGTGTATACAAACGTCAGGCAACGCGGTCCGTTCATGACAACAGATAATTATCTTGTATATACGGATGATATATCGTTATGTGAATGGTCTGAACCTGTTTATCTTAATTCTCTCGGCTTTGATCCGTCACTGTTTCATGATGATGACGGAAGAAAATGGCTTCTAAATCTTGACAATCATTATGCGGAAGGAAAACGGTTTAATGGACTGTGGCTTCAGGAATATGATCATAGTACTAAAAAGCTTATCGGAGAAGTTAAGCAGTTTTACAAAGAGCCTCACGGGGAACTGGTAGAAGGCACACATATTTTGAAGCATAATGATAAGTATTATATATTAAAGGCTCAGGGCGGTACAGGATGGCAGCACAGCGCTCAAATGTCAAGGTCAGATAATCTGATGGGACCATATGAGGACGATCCGCAAATCTTGCTTCATTCAAGGAATGATGATTTACTGTATATTCAAAAAGCGGGACATGCGGATATTGTTGAAACGCCGGACGGTGAGATATATATGGTACATCTTGGGTCAAGGTATAGCTGTGACGGCGATAAAACAACCTATTACGGGCGGGAAACCTGTCTTGAAAAAGTATATTGGAATGATGAAGGCTGGCTAAGACTGTCACATGGAGGGAATAATCCTGCGCGATATATTGAAGAACCTAAAATAAAAAAAACAGAATCAGCGAAAAGAAAGCGTAATTTTGACTTTAAACAGGAAAAGACCCTTGATAAAGAATTAATGACACTGAGAGGCCCTATAGACAGTGATATTCGGTTCAGCGAAAATGGACTTGTTGTTAAAGGCGGGGACGGACTTTTGAGTAAATTTAAGCAGTCGCTTATTGCTCATCGTATTGAAGAACGCAATATGACAGCGGAAACTAAAATTGAGTTTAAGCCGGAGTGCGAAAAACATATGGCGGGACTTATTGTTATGTATGATACGGGGCATTGGCATTATCTATATATATCGCGTTCAAATGACTCCGGGGAAAGAACAATAAACACTCTCACGTGTAATCATTATAAGCTGGAATATACATATGAGAAGGAAAAAATATCGGATGCTTCAATAATATTAAAGGCGTATATTAACGAGAATGATTTGCAGTTTGCTTATGATGACGGCCGGGGTGAAAAGAATTTTGGCACGGTTAAGGATATGAGAGTTGTAACAGATGAAAATATCTATCTTGGTTTTACGGGCGCAGTGATTGGAATATGCGTTCAGGATATGTATATGAGAGAAAAATCCGCCGTTTTTGAGTATTTGAAATTGGAGGATAATAATGACTGAAAAATACGGAAAAAACAAAAAGCTTTTCGTAAAAAGGTTTGAATATATAGAATTATATGATGGCTGTAAAAATGGCTAATATAATATCAGAATAACCGGAGGTATGAAAAATGTCAGAATTTATATTAAGAATGGACGAGTGGGATAGGGTAGGGAATTGCTATATATATCCCAGGACTCCTGATAAAAGCAACTGGAAAAATGTGGGGCTGGTGCCTGAAAACGATTATACTGCGGACTTGTTTGGATGGTATGGTATTTCTTTTGAGACAGAAGTCCACGGCAAGGAAACAGTAGAGATTAAAGTTGGGTTATTGGATTTTGGAGAGATAAACGCGGAGG
>CAJTPP010000004.1:48861-52640 GCA_910578235.1 uncultured Clostridia bacterium
TATAGATTATTATACATGGCAGGCTACAGGTTGCGGAGAAGGAGTTGTAAAACTTGTCGCTCCGCTTAATCAGTTTGATTTACTTGTGTCAATGCCTGCAAAATGGAGATATTTACGCAGTATTGAAATAAACAGACCGGTAAAAAAATTAATGGCTTTAAAAGGAAAAGGAGTATATGCTCATGCGCATGTTATGTCTAAATCGGCAGAAGCAGGTGGAGAAATTCAATATAAATTACAGGTTGTGAACTGTATCGATAAAACACAGGCGATTAGTTTTGAATTTGAAAAAAACGGCTGGGAAGTGCTTTCACCTTATGTTACAGAAGATGACATTGTACTTGCGCCATTTGAGGAAAAGGAATGTTATATTAAGGTTATCATGAATGACAGGATTGTACAAGGCGGATTTGAAAAGCACAGAGTACATATTGTGCCGAATGGTAACGGAAATCTTGGACAAATACTTGAGTTTTATAGCGTGCGTCATATGAAGCATCCATATATTTTACATACTGATTATGGATGGGAGAGGGTAAAGGAGAAAATCAGAGATTACGAATGGGCAAAAAAGCTTGCTGACGAATATGTAAATAGAGCGGAGGAATGGAAAGTACCTCAAATCGGTAATTATGCGGGAGGAATGTTTATAACTAAAAATTCTGAGTATTGTTATAATGCCGCAATATGCTATGCGCTAACGGGAAGACGCGAGTTTGCGGAGAAAAGCGCTGAATTCCTGCGTCTTTTAAGTGATCGGATAGACGGTTATCCAAACCGTATGAAAGCCTGTTCGCAGCAGCTTGTACATGAGGGGGAATTTTTCAAATACTGTGCGAGAGCATATGATATTATTCATGATATAGGTGTTTTAACAGAAAAAGATCATGAGAATATACATTATACATTCAGATTATTTATTGATTTTCTTGACTGGGCATTGAGTGACGGAGGAATATCAAACTGGTCTCTGGCAGAAGCAACAGGTGCATTGTATTGCTCTATGGCGTTGCAGGACAGAGAAAAAATAGAACGGTTTACCTTTGGTATAGGCGGCGTATTGGAGCATTTGCGTGCGGGCGTAATGTCAGACGGCTGGTGGTGTGAATGTTCTATAGGATATAATCAGATGGTGGCAGGTTTGTTTTCTGAGTGTGCGCTGGCGCTTCGTCCGTGGGGAATAAATATTGCTCAGTGGTGGGTAAACGCCAATTATTCAAGTAAAGTACACTTCAAAGGCAAGCATGTTGACGGTTTGAGCTGGGACATTTATGGGGGTACATCTAAAAATTATAATTGTATAGAAGATTTATGGGACAGTCTGGTGTCTATGGCGAATTACAGAAGTGTGGCTCAGGGAGTCAATGACAGCTCTGAAGAAATGTTTGAGGGCGCTTCAAGGGCTTCGTATGATTCGAGATATGATATTGCGTATGCGTTGTATAAAAAGCCGGAATACGCAAAAATTATACTTAATGCGGAGAACGCGCACCGTGACTTGTTTTGTGGTGAAGCGGAATTGCCTGATATTGAAAATAATAATTGTCATAAATCCTGTTATTTTGATAATGGCGGAATAGCCATGCTGAGGACGCGTACAGAAGGACGAGAGGACAAAAATCAAATAGAGGCAAGTTTAAAATACGGTTCTCACGGCGGCGCTCACGGACATTATGACCGCTGCGCATTAAATGCCGTAAGCCGTAACGGGCGTTCTTTATTTAATCCTGAGAATGTGTGGTATTCATATGGAACATATATGTATAAATTTTTTGTTCAGACAAGTATTACTCATAATATGGTTACCGTTGACTTAAAGATGCAGGATCCAAGTGAAGCGAGAAGAATACTGTTTTACAGCGGAAAGCTGTTTCAGGCCGCGGCAATAGAGAATAATGCAAGATGGTCAAACCCGCCGTATGGAGGCTGGAGAGTACTAAACGGTGAAAAGGATTTTGAGGAACGCACGTGGATTGAGGGACGCTATCTCCCTATTCCCGATGATGCGCCTGATTATGCGGCGCGCACGGAATTTACAGAACCGGTTGAGCAGAGGAGATGTATGGTTTTAACTGATGATTATATTGTGTGCTTTGATTATATGAGTGGTGATCAAGAACATGATTATGACTGTATATATCACTTAAAAGGACTTTTAGATATTGAAGGTAAAGTAGAAAAATCAGTTCATACAAATCAATTGACAGATAATCCTCTATCATCAGCACAGTTTATAACAGAGGTTGACAAGTATCAGCAGAACGGTGTTGTGAAGTTATCCTTTGCATATGAATATACAGAGGCTGAAAGCGGAAAAGCACCGTGGATAGGAAAACATCCTTTCAGAAGCGGACATAATGTTCAAGGCGTGGAATATAGTGATTTATATTACGTGTCAAATGATAAATCCGATCTTATAGTAGGCTGTGATCCTGAATATTATCCTGTGTCTAAGAGACTGTTTTACAGAGTTACGGCTGACGGAGAAATGCTTGCAGACGGCAAATTTGGAGCGTGGATTTTTGGAAATCATCATATTGATGTGGATATTTCAGGTAAAAATACCCTGACGCTATCTGTACGAACTGAGGATGGTATGGTAGACCATAATAATACTCCCGAAACGCTAAAAAGTATTTTCTGGGGTGATCCGTACTTTATTCTTGAAAATGGTGATAAACTGTATCTTGCGAATGTAGATTATGAAACTGAAAATGTTGATTGCGGAAACGGTGCGGGAGTTGATTATTACGGCGGATCTGTGAAAATAGAAATGAAAAAATATGATTATGCAGTGCCGGGAGATGTGATAGACAAGGAAAAGGAAGCGGTTATTAAGGTATCATTATCGAATATGAAGGCAGTACGTTTTGTGTCTGACATTGGCAGTGATTATCCCGCTGGAGATGAAAGCGGCAGGCGAAGATTTATTTCGCAGAGAAAACGTGGAAAGCATGTTGATTTTATAAGTATTTTGGAGCCGTATGAGAAGGACAGAATGATTGAAAGGGTTGAGTATATAGGCCGTAACAAGATATCAGTTGTTCTTGCAGATGGAAGGGAACAGGTAATAGAAGCTTTTAATATGGATACTGGTGAAAAAATATCAGTAAAAGTAAGTGAATATCTAAACGGTGAATGTATACGAACCGAGACAGCAGAATAAATAACATCTAAATAAGCTGAATTGTCTTTGACAATTCAGCTTATTTAGATGTTATGAAGGTATTTCTTAAACGCCGTATATATCTTAGAAAGGGAGAGAACGGCGTTTTTCATAATGATAATACCATAACCGATGTTATAATAAAAGTTTAAAACTTAACATATTTATGCGATATTTATCAGTATTATATAATATCTGATGTATCGGAAAATATACAGTTCTCTGTGATAATACCAATACGCTCGTCTGAATGAATGGCAGAAACATTTATACCGTTCAGTGATAAGTTATTGACATTGCGAATATCCATAAACGCGGTTCTGCTCCAATCCGGATAGTAGTTTTCTGAGGAAACAGAGTTTTGGTTTAGAACCCTGTCAATAACTTCCGGGTATTCGCATGGAATATCAGACAGTTGTACGCCTCCTATAAATTTATATGTAATATTGTGAAGCGTAAGATTTTGTATCGGATGATTTTTTTCCGCGTCTATACGAAAGCCTGCAAATTCAGGTCTTCCCATAATATCATCATTAAATCTATAATGCGTATTTTTCATTTCATCGCTGTCCGAAGCGGTTATGTCTGAAATTACTATATCTGATATGATCCC